>DATHRP010000312.1:0-2462 GCA_035465195.1 Afifellaceae bacterium
TCCAGGATCGTCCTGCGGGCGTCGTCCGCCGTCTCCGCCCAGTGGACGTGACCGCCGGCGGCCGTGACGTTCTTCTCGTATGTTTCCAGGTAGAGATCGAGATGGTCGAGCGAGTGGGTTTTGATGTCGCGCGCGGCGTCGCGCAGCGCCTCGAACTCGGGCAGCGCGTCCACCGCCTTGCGGCGCTTGTCTATGAATCCGCGCTGGACGTTGGTGAGCGCCCGCTGGAGCTGGGCGTCGTTGAGTGCCTTGTCGGCGTTCTGCTTGAAGCGGGGAGCGGTGATCTGCATTAGTCGTCCCCGTCTGCCTGTGGCTCGCCGATCGCCGGCGTGTCGGCCATGCCGGCCAGCACCTCGGCGACGTGGCGGGCGCGGATCGGCCGGCCCTCGCGGGAGAGCTTCCCGGCCATGTTCATCAGGCAGCCGAGATCGCCGGCGAGAAGGGTGTCGGCGCCGCTTTCGGCGATCCGGCCGGTCTTCTTTTCCACGATGGCGTTGGAGACATCCGGATACTTGACGCAGAAGGTGCCGCCGAAACCGCAGCAGACGTCGCTGTCGGGCATTTCCTTCAGTTCCAGCCCGGCGACTGTCTTGAGCAGCGTGCGCGGCTGCGCCTGGACGCCGAGCTCGCGCAGGCCGGAACAGCTGTCGTGATATGTCACCGATTCGGTGAATGCCGCGTCGACCGTCGTCACGCCCAGCATGTCGGTGAGGAAGCTGACGAGCTCGTGGGTCTTCGCCGCCACGGCTTCGGCGCGCGGGAGGAAATCCGGCTCGTCCGCGAACAGTGGCGGATAGTGCCTGCGGATCATCGACGCGCAGGAGCCGGACGGCGCCACGACGAAGTCGAACGGCTCGAAGGCGAGAATCGTCGCCCGGGCGATCTCCCTGGTGTCGGCCCGGTCGCCGGAATTGTAGGCCGGCTGGCCGCAGCAGGTCTGGCTTTCAGGAACAGAGACCCGGCAGCCGGCGTCCTCCATGAGCTTGATCGCCGCGAAGCCGACACTGGGTCGGAACAGGTCGACCAGGCAGGTCACGAACAGTCCGACATGGACGGTCTTTTTTTCCGGATTCGTCATTCACCTGTCTTTCCAAGGCGCTGGCGGAGTCTGCTCGCCTAGGTTTTTTGGAATATCGGGACGGGTTGGTCGTCGTCCGGAGACGATAGGCCGCACTGCGGAAACCGGTCAACAATGTTATCCGGACCCGTCGGATTTGCCTGCCCGACTTAATGTATACGTTAAGCCAAAAAGGGGCTGGCCTATTCCGCACCTGTCGGGCTAGTGTCCCGGCACGGCAGCAATGCCTCCAGGCCGCCGGAATGGTTTCGGCGGCCGCAAACTCGGGTTCTCGGGAGGAACTTGCATGAACAGACTACTGACCGCGGCAGCCTTGTCGCTTTCCGTCGCCTTGCCTGGTGTGGCGCTCGCCAAGACCAAGCTCAACATGGCATCGACCTATCCGTCCACGCTGACGCAGCTCGGCACGCTGGGCGTCAGCCTTTCCGAGAATGTCGAAACCATGTCCGGCGGCGAGCTGGAGCTGAAGTTCTTCGAACCGGGCGCCCTGGTCCCGGCGCTGGAAGTGTTCGACGCCGTTTCGAACGGTTCGGTCGACGCCGGCTGGTCGACGCCGGGCTACTGGCAGGGCAAGGAGCCCGCGCTGGCGCTCTTCTCCGCCGTACCGTTTGGCCCCGACGCCCGCGAATACGGCGCCTGGCTGCTGTTCGGCGGCGGCGAGGAGATGATGCAGAAGATCTATGACAAGTATAATATCCACTCGATCATCTGCGGCGTGATCGCGCCGGAAGCTTCCGGCTGGTTCCGCGAGCCGGTCAATTCGATCGAAGAGCTGGCCGGCAAGAAGATGCGCTTCTTCGGCCTCGGCGCCAAGGTGATGCAGAAGCTCGGCGTCGATACCCAGCTGCTCGGCGCGGCCGACATCTATCCGGCGCTGGAGCGCGGTACGATCGACGCGACCGAGTTCTCGCAGCCGGCCATTGACCTCAATCTCGGTTTCTACCAGATCGCCAAGCACTATTACTTCCCCGGCTGGCACCAGCAGTCGACCTCGTTCGAACTGCTGGTCAACAAGGACCGCTGGACGGCCCTGAGCGATGCCGAGAGGGCGATGCTGACAACCGCCTGCCGTGCCAATTTCACGCTTGGAATGGCCGAAGGCGAGGCGATCCAGGGCAAGGCGCTGGCCGAGCTGGAATCCAAGGGCGTGACCATCCACAAGTGGGACCAGGCGACCCTCGACAAGTTCGAGGAGACCTGGAACGAGGTGGCGGCTGAAATTGCAGCATCAGACGCTTCGTTCAAGGAGGCCTGGGATTCGATGCAGGCTTTCCGTGCCGAATACAAGAAGTGGAGCGACGTCGGCTATCTGAAGTAAGCCGGCGAATTCGCATCGCATGAAACCGGAACCCGCGCCTCGGCGCGGGTTCCGTCGGGCCGGCCA
>DATHRP010000313.1:0-3000 GCA_035465195.1 Afifellaceae bacterium
TGCACGGCGGCAACACCCACCTGTCAGCCAATGTCATGAGCTGGTGGCCCAACGCCCTCAATCTCGACATCCTGCACCAGCACGACACGAAGACCGACCCGATGGGCAAGGGCTTCGACTATCGCGAGGAACTGAAGAAGCTGGACGTGGAGGCGCTGAAGAAGGACCTGCATGCGCTGATGACCGACAGCCAGCCCTGGTGGCCGGCCGACTGGGGCCACTATGGCGGCCTGATGATCCGCATGGCCTGGCATGCCGCCGGCTCCTATCGTCTGGCCGACGGCCGCGGCGGCGGCGGCACCGGCAACCAGCGCTTCGCGCCACTGAACTCCTGGCCCGACAATGTCAGCCTCGACAAGGCCCGCCGCCTGCTCTGGCCGATCAAGAAGAAGTACGGCAACAAGGTCTCGTGGGCCGACCTGATCATCCTGGCCGGCAACATCGCCTACGAATCCATGGGGCTTAAGACCTTCGGCTTCGGGTTCGGCCGCGAGGACATCTGGCATCCCGAGACCGATGTCTACTGGGGCGCCGAAAAGGAATGGCTGGCGCCGAGCGACGGCCGCTACGAGAACGTCGACGATCCCTCGACGATGGAGAACCCGCTGGCCGCGGTGCAGATGGGCCTCATCTACGTCAATCCGGAAGGCGTCAACGGCCAGCCCGATCCGCTGAAGACCGCCGCGCAGGTGCGCGAGACCTTCGCCCGCATGGCGATGAACGACGAGGAGACCGTCGCGCTCACCGCCGGCGGCCACACGGTCGGCAAGACCCACGGCAACGGCGATGCCAGCGTGCTGGGCGCCGATCCCGAAGGCGCGGACGTCGAGGAACAGGGCTTCGGCTGGCGCAACCCGAACCAGACCGGCATGGGGCGCTATACCGTGACCAGCGGCATCGAGGGCGCCTGGACGTCCAATCCCACCAAGTGGGACATGGGCTATTTCGACATGCTGCTCGACCATGAGTGGGAGCTGAAGAAGAGCCCCGCCGGCGCCAACCAGTGGATGCCCGTCGACATCAAGGAAGAGGACATGCCGGTGGATGTGGAGGATCCGTCGATCCGCTGCATGCCGATCATGACCGACGCCGACATGGCGATGAAGATGGACCCGACCTATCGCGAGATCATGGAGCGCTACCGCAAGGACCCGGCGTTGTTCGACGACGCCTTCGCCCGCGCCTGGTTCAAGCTGACCCACCGCGACATGGGCCCGAAGGTGCGCTATTTCGGCCCGGACGTGCCGGCCGAGGACCTGATCTGGCAGGACCCGATCCCCGCCGGCCCGACCGGCTACAATGTCGACGCCGTCAAGGCGGAGATCGCCGCGAACGGGCTCAGCCTCTCAGATATGGTCTCAACCGCCTGGGACAGCGCCCGCACCTATCGCGGTTCCGACATGCGCGGTGGCGCCAACGGCGCCCGCATCCGGCTCGCCCCACAGAAGGACTGGGAGGGCAACGAGCCGGAACGCCTGGCGCGCGTGCTTTCGGTTCTGGAGCCGATCGCGGCCAACGCCGGCGCCAGCATCGCCGACGTCATCGTGCTCGCCGGCAATGTCGGCGTCGAGCAGGCGGCGAAGGCGGCGGGCTACGACGTCACCGTGCCGTTCGCGCCCGGCCGCGGCGATGCCACCGACGAGATGACCGACGCGGACTCCTTCGATGTGCTGGAGCCACTCGCCGACGGATACCGCAACTGGCTGAAGAAGGACTATGCCGTCAGCCCCGAGGAACTGATGCTCGACCGCACCCAGCTCATGGGCCTGACCGCGCCCGAGATGGTGGTTCTCACCGGCGGCATGCGGGCCATGGGCACCAACCACGGCGGCACCAAGCACGGCGTCTTCACCGACCGCGAGGGCGCGCTGACGACCGACTTCTTCGTCAACCTGACCGACATGGCCAACGCCTGGAAGCCGGTCGGCAACGGCATCTACGAGATCCGCGACCGCAAGACCGACGCGGTCAAGTGGACGGCGACCCGCATGGACCTGGTGTTTGGCTCCAACTCGATCCTCAGAGCCTACGCCGAGGTTTACGCCCAGGACGACAACAAGGAGAAGTTCGTCAACGACTTCGTCGCCGCCTGGACCAAGGTGATGAACGCGGATCGGTTCGATATCGAGGCGTAGGCGGACGACGCTGAGTGAAACGAGGCCACCCCGGCGCTAATGCGGGGGTGGACTTCGACAAGCTCGAGATGTGTTCGCAGACCTCAGGATTATCCGGCAATTGGGGATGAGAAATCCGCGGGCGAGGGGTTTGAATCATGGCGAATGCCAAGTAGTTTCGTCATCCTCGAGCATGTTCCGAGGACTTGCAACTTCGGCAAGCCGGACGGACCACGACCTGCCGGCGGCCTGACAGTCGGCACGACCGGGTTGTCTGCCTGAGGATATTTCCGGAGCCGGACGGTGGAACTCCCGACCGGCCTGACCGTTGTCCCCAGGGTCCGAACCGCGTGCTGAACGGGTTTGAATGTTGTCCGTTGACGTCGATGCGGCGACAGGACATGTCCTGTCGAACGAACCGCTGCGGCCCCGGCTGCGAACCGTCGATGTCGTGCGCGGACTGGCGATTGCCGGTGTCGTGCTGTTCCACCTCGTCTGGGACCTGGATTTTGCCGGCCTGGTGACGGGGAACCCGTCGCGCAATCCGGCATGGCTGATGTTCGGGCACGTGCTCGCCGCCACGTTCATCGCCCTGGTCGGCGTCAGCCTGGCGCTGGCGCACCGCGGCGGCGTCCGGTGGCGGCCGTTCTTCAGCCGGCTCCTGGTGATCGCGGCCGCCGCGATCGCAATCACGATCGGCACGCTGCTGGTGTTTCCCGATGCCTTCGTCTTTTTCGGCATCCTTCATCTCATCGCGGTGGCGAGCCTGATCGGCGTGCTGTTCGTGCCGCTGCCGGCCGTGGCGAGCCTCGTTGCAGGCGGAGCGATCCTGATCGCAGCGTCCCTGTTCTCCGACCCGCTCTTCGACACCAGATGGCTTGCCTGG
>DATHRP010000314.1:0-7570 GCA_035465195.1 Afifellaceae bacterium
CAGGTATGCCTCGGCACCAAAATAGTAGATCACCACCATTAGCAGGAAGCCGGTGATGAAGGTGAAATAGGCCTCGTGCTTGAACCAGTGCAGTTCGTCCGGCAGCGCCTCCGGCGCGACGGTGAACTTGTCGGTCCTGTAGAAACCGCCGCCGTGCACCATCCAGCTTTCGCCTGCGATGCCCTCGGCCTGGCCCGGGCGCTTGCGCAGGCTCTGGTCGAGCCAGATGAAGAAGAAACTTGCCCCGATCCAGCCGATACCGAGCATGATGTGCGCCCAGCGCAAGAGCAGGTTCAGCCATTCTGACAAAACGGCAAGCATCGGTCAGGCCCCTTCAATATTCGATCTTGTCGACCTTGTCGTGCCACTCGGCGAACACGGCGGCCGCCTCCGGCAGATGCATGTGGACGGTCGGGATCCCCCGCTCGTGGACTGGCTTGCCGACCTCCTCGTAGATGTGCGCATCGTCGAAGCCGATCGCCTTTGCGTCATCCCGGCTGTTGGCGAAATAAAGCCGGTCGAGGCGGGCCCAGTAGATCGCCGACAGGCACATGGGACACGGTTCGCAGCTCGAATAGATCTCGCAGCCCTCCAGCGAAAAAGTGCCCAGCTTCTCGCAGGCCTTGCGGATCGCCATCACCTCGGCATGGGCGGTCGGATCGTTGCTGCTGGTCACCTGGTTCCAGCCCTCGCTGATCACCTCGCCGTTGCGCGTGATGACAGCCCCGAACGGCCCGCCCTCGTTCGACCGCATCTTTTCCAGCGACAGGTTGACCGCCCGCATCATGTTGGCGCGCTCGGCGGCGGATATGTCACGATCCGGCATGACCGCTCCTCGCATTCCGCTGGGCTTTCGCGGTGTCCGCCTGCTGACGCCGCATCAGGAGGTCGGCGGCGACGGAGGCCGCAATGGTCGCCGGGTCCTTGCCTTCCAGCCCGGGCAGACCGATCGGGCATGTCAGCCGGCCGAGCCGATTTTTCGGAATGCCCGATCTTTCAAGGCTTTTGCGGAAACGCGCCGCCTTGGTCTCAGAACCTATCAGCCCGAGATAAGCGAAATCGTCGCGCTTCAGGGCGGCCTCGCAGATCGCCTCGTCGAGGGGATGGCTGTGCGTCATGACCAGGAACCAGGTGTCCGGCGCCGCCTCTTCCACGGCAAGTTCTGGCATGGCCAGCGACCATCTCCGGATGCCGGCGGCAACGTCAGGCGGAAAGGCATCGACGCGGCCGTCGATCCACGTGATCGCGAAATCGAGCGGTGCGACCGCCCGGATCGCCGCACGGCCGACATGGCCCGCGCCGAACAGGAAGAGCCCGGGCCGCGCGTCGTCGACCCGCTCCTTCAGCAGCAGGCCGTCTCTGTCCGGCACGATGCCAACGCGCCTTTCCGGCGGCCGGCCGACGACCTGCCAGTCGCGGCGCATGGCGCCGCCCTCGCCTATCCGCAGCGTGCGGATCACCGGCTGCGGCCCGCGGCCAGCTTCCGCGAGCTTTCGCACCCAGGCCAGGTCGGCGGGCGCAAACGGCTCGAACATCAGCGTTACCGAACCGCCGCAGCACTGGCCGAGTTCCGGCCCGAGCGCCACCTCCTCGATCAGCGGCAGGGGATTTTCGGCCAGCAGCCGTCGCGCGTCTGCGATCGCCCTATATTCCAGTTCGCCGCCGCCGATGGTGCCGGTGAGGCCGCTCTCTCCCACCAGCATAGCGGCGCCTTCCTCGCGCGGGGCCGAGCCGCGAACACGGGCGAGATGAACCAGCATGGCCGGCCGGCCTGCGTCCAACTCCTGCAAAAGCGATTCAAGCCACGCCGCCATCAGACTGATTTTGCTCCGCTTTCGGCGCTCAGACTGTCGGCCGCCATCAGCACCCGCTCCGGCGTCGCGGGGGCATGGAGGTCCGGAAACGCCCGGCCGCCACCGGCTGCGATTACCGCCTGTGTGAGGGCCGAAAAGGCGGATATGGCCAGCATCAGGGGCGGCTCGCCGACTGCCTTGGAGCGGTAGATCGTATCCGACCGGTTTTCGCCCTTGTCCCAGATCTCGATGCGCATGTCCGGGCGGTCGCCGGCGGTCGGGATCTTGTAGGTTGACGGCGCATGGGTGCGCAGCCGTCCTTCGTCGTCCCAGACCAGTTCCTCGGTCGTCAGCCAGCCGAGCCCCTGGATATAGCCGCCCTCGATCTGGCCGAGGTCGATGGCCTGGTTCAGCGATTTGCCGGTGTCGTGCAAGATATCGACGCGCAGCACGCGGTATTCACCGGTCAGCGTGTCGATGACCACCTCCGTGCAGGCGGCGCCATAGGCGAAATAGAAGAACGGTGTGCCGCGCGCCTTCTCCCGGTCGTAGTCGATGTCCGGCGTGCGGTAGAAACCGGTGGACGAGAGCGAAATGCGGGCGTGATAGGCGTCGTTGACAAGTTCGGCGAAACTCTTCTCCTCATTGCCGATACGCACCCGATTGGGCAGGAAGAGCACCTGGTCTTCCGGCACCTTGTAGGTCTCTGAGGCATAGGCTATCAGCCTCTGCCTGATGGCGCGCGCGGCGTTGCGCGCGGCCATGCCGTTCAGGTCGGAGCCCGAAGATGCAGCGGTCGGCGATGTATTCGGCACCTGTGCCGTGGTCGTCGCGGTGATCTTCACCTTGCCGATTTCGATCTGGAACTCCTCGGCGACCACCTGGGCCACCTTGATGAAAAGCCCCTGCCCCATCTCGGTGCCGCCGTGGTTCAGGTGCACCGAGCCGTCCTTGTAGACATGGACCAGCGCGCCAGCCTGGTTGAGATGGGTGGTCGTGAAGGAAATGCCAAATTTCACCGGCGTCAGCGCGATACCCTTCTTCAGCACCGCGTTTTCCGCGTTGAACGTCTCCACCGCGCTGCGGCGGGCGCGATAGTCGCTTGAAGCCTCAAGCGCCTCGATCAGTTCGGGGGCGACATTGTCGACGACGTCCATGTGATAGGGCGTCGTCAGGCCGTTTTCCGCGCCGTAGAGATTGTCGCGCCGGACGTCGAGCGGGTCGCGGCCCACCGCAAACGCAATCCGGTCCATGACATGCTCGATAGCGAGCATGCCCTGCGGACCGCCGAAACCGCGGAAGGCGGTGTTGGAAACCGTGTTCGTCTTCATCCGGCGCGAGCGGATCCGCGCATTCTTGAGGCTGTAGGCATTGTCGGCATGGAACATCGCCCGATCGGCGATGGAGCTGGAGAGATCGGCGGAATAGCCGCAGCGTGCCGCCTGGTCGAAGATTATTCCCTGGATGCGGCCGGTATCGTCGAAGCCGACCCGGTAGTCGATGCGGAAATCATGACGCTTGCCGGTCAGCAGCATGTCGTCGTCCCGGTCGAGGCAGAGTTTCGCCGGGCGTCCGGTGATCCAGGCCGCCAGCGCCGGGATGGCGGCAATCAGCGCCGCCTGGCTTTCCTTGCCGCCGAAGGCGCCGCCCATGCGCCGCACCTCGCAGGTGACCGAATGGTCGGCGATACCGAGCAACCGCGCCACGTTGTGCTGCACCTCGGTCGGATGCTGCGTGGAAGACCAGACCATCATGTCGTCATCCTCGCCGCGCACGGCCTGGGCGGCCTGGCCTTCCAGGTAGAAATGGTCCTGGCCGCCGACAAAGAGCGTGCCGTCTATTTGGTTCGCCGACGTCTCGATCGCCGTTTCCGGTTCGCCAAGGCACATTTCGTGCGGCGGCAGCAGGTCGGCGTCGGCGGCGAGCGCATCGTCGACCGTAACGATGGCGGGAAGCGGATCGTATTCGACCCGCACCAGCCCGGCCGCCGCACGGGCTTGTTCCAGGCTATCCGCCGCAACGGCAAAAACCGACTGGCCGGCATAGTGCACCACACCGTCGGCAAACACCGGATCGTCACCATTGATCGGGCTGGCATCGTTGACGCCCGGCACGTCGGCGGCCGTCAGCACGCAGGCGACACCGGGCGCCGCCATCGCCGCGCCGGTGTCGATCGACTTCACCCTGCCGTGGGCATGCGGGCTCAAGCCTATGAAACAATGCAACATGCCCGGCAGGTCCGGCATGTCGTCGAGGTAGATGGCACGGCCGCTGACATGCTTTTCCGCGCTGTCGTGCCGGCGCGGATAGTGGACGCCGCCGTCGATCCGTTCGGCGGGCTTATCCATGGGCCGCCTCCACCTCGCCGAGGCGGGCGAGGCCCGCGCCGGTCCGTTCCAGATAGAACCGGCGTAGCAGGCCGGCGGCAACGGTCGCGCGGTAGGCCGCTGAGGCCCGCATGTCGGTGATCGGCGCGTAATCGCGGTCGAGCGCGGCACATGCGGCTTCGACGGTCGCTTCCGTCCACGGTTTTCCGGTCAGCGCAGCCTCGGCTTCCGCGGCCCGTTTCGGGGTCGCCGCCATGCCGCCAAAGGCGATGCGCGCATCCCGCGCCACGCCGTCCCCGACCGTGACGCGGAACGCGGCCATGACCGCCGAAATATCCTGGTCGAAGCGCTTCGACAGCTTGTAGCAGCCGAACTGCGCGTCGGCCGGCAGATGCGGGACCTCGACCCGGGTGACGAACTCACCGGGCGCGCGGTCCTGTTTGCCGTAGTCGATGAAGAAATCCTCCAGCGCCATATCGCGTCGGGCGTCGCCCTTGCGCAGGTGCAATCGGGCGTCCAGCGCGATCAGTGCCGGCGGCAGGTCGCCGATCGGAGAGCCGTTGGCGATGTTGCCACCGACGGTGCCCGAATTGCGGATCTGGATGGAAGCGAAGCGGCGCAGCAGTTCGGCGAGGTCGCCATGCAAATTCGCCAGAGCGGCCGTCGCGGCGCGGTGCGAGACCGCCGCGCCGATGTTCAGCACCGTACCGTCATCGCGCAGCTCATGAAGTTCGGCAACGCGGGTCACGTCGATCAGCGTGTCCAGCCGGCGATGCTGCTTAGTCACCCACAAACCTACATCGGTCGCGCCGGCAACCAGCACAGCATCCGGGTGCTCGGCATAGATGGCGGCAAGCTGGTCTTCGTCACGCGGCGCGAACCATGCCTGGCCGTCATGCGCCAGCGCCAGCGTGGACTTGCCGGCGAGGCCTTTCAGCCGTTCCGCGACGGCGCGATCGGCATCAGCATCGTTGTTGCCCGCTTCCGCCATGACCTGCCGGCCGGCGGCGATGATCGGCCCGTAGCCGGTGCAGCGGCAGAGATTGCCCGCCAGCCAGTCGATCAGGCCGGTTTCGGCCATTTCGCCGGTCATCCGCCCGGTCTCCAGCTGCATAACGAAGCCGGGCGTGCAGAAGCCGCACTGAGAGCCGTGATGGTCGACCATCGCCTGCTGGACAGGATTGAGCGCACCATCGGGCGCTGCCAGATGCTCGACCGTGGTCAACTGGCGGCCGTGGAGCGATGGCACGAATTGAATGCAGGCATTGACCGACCAGCGGCGCAGGCCGCCCGCACCGTCCGGCTCGGCGAGCATCACCGTGCAGGCGCCGCAATCGCCTTCGGCGCAACCCTCCTTGGTTCCGGTCAACCGCTCGTGGCGGCGCAGATATTGCAGGATGGTCAATGTCGGCGGAACGCCGCTCAGCGCGCGTTCCTCGTCGCCCAGCAAAAAGCGGATTTCGCCTGTGGTGTTCGCCATCAGCTGCCCCGGTAGGTCGAGTAACCGTAAGGCGAGACCAGCAGCGGCACGTGATAATGGCTGTCCGCCTCGGCGATGCCGAAGCGGATCACCACGCGGTCGAGGAACGGCGGGTCCGGCAGATCGACGCCGCGCGCGACGAAGTAGGCTCCGGCCTCGAATTCCAGCTCGTAGATGCCGGCCCGCATGGCCGCGCCGTCGAGCAGCGGCGCATCGCACCGGCCGTCATCGTTGGTCTCGGTCGCCACCAGCTCCTCTCGGGGTTCGCCCACCCGGTAGAGCCGCACGGACATTCCCGCCGCCGGCAATCCGCCCGCGGTATCAAGCACATGCGTGGTGAGCCTGCCCATTCCGAATCCCGGTCAATTGCTGTCGAAAGCCATTATGACCGCTTCACGCGGGCTGGCAAAGGGAAACGCAATCGTCCAGAGTGCGGCCATGAATTTGCCCCGAACCGCCCGGTTTCCCGCGCCCCTGCCCTCCTCCATGGGCCGCGACGCGTTCGTCTCGCGCTTCGGCGGCGTGTACGAACATTCGCCTTGGGTGGCCGAGCAGACGTTCGACCGTGGTCCCGGCCCGGAAGCGGATACGGCGGAAGGACTTGCCGCGCTGATGGCGGATACCATGCGGGCGGCCTCCCGTGAGGAACAGATGGCGCTGATCTGCGCCCATCCCGATCTTGCCGGCAAGGCGGCGGTTGCGGGCGAACTGACGGACGTTTCCAGGTCCGAACAGGCAGGCGCCGGCCTCGACCACTGCACGAAGGCGGAATTCGACGAATTCCAGCGGCTCAATACCGCCTACGGGCAGAAGTTCGGCTTCCCATTCATCCTCGCCGTGGCCGGCAAGACCCGGCACGATATCCTTGACGCCTTCCGGCAGCGGCTGGGAAACGACGCGGAGAACGAATTCGCCGAGGCACTCAGGCAGATCGACAGGATCGCCCGGTTCCGGCTGATGGCGATGGCGGAGGCCTGAAGCGATGCCTGAGATCGTCTGCCTTGGCGAGCCGATGATGGAATTCAACCAGCAGGCGGACGGACGCTACCTGCCGGGCCATGGCGGCGACACGTCGAACTGCGCCATCGCCGCAGCGCGCCAGGGCGCCGATGCCGGATATCTCTGCCATGTCGGTGCCGATCCGTTCGGCGACAGTTTCATGACGCTGTGGGCCGCCGAGGGGGTCGACGCAAGCCGGGTCAAGCGCGACCCCGATGCGCCGACCGGCATCTATTTCGTCACCCATTCCGACGCCGGCCACCAGTTCAGCTATTACCGCGCCGGCTCTGCGGCGAGCCGGATGACTCCCGAAGACCTGCCGGCCGACTATATTGCCGGCGCCAGGATCCTGCATGTGTCCGGCATCAGCCAGGCCATCTCGCAATCGGCGGCCGACAGCGTTTTCGCGGCCATCGAGATCGCCCGGGCCAACGGGGTCACGGTCTCATACGACACCAATCTGAGGCTCAGGCTCTGGCCGCTGGAACGCGCCCGCGCGATCATCCATGCCGGCGTCGCCCGGGCCCAGGTCGCCCTGCCTGGCCTCGACGATGCGGAGCAACTGACCGGCCTGAGCGACCCGGAAGCGATTGCCGATTTCTATCTCGACCTCGGCGTGGAGATCGTCGCGCTGACGCTGGGCGCCGCGGGCACGCTGGTGGCGACACGGGACGACCGCCGGACGATCGCCGGGCGCAGGGTGAAGGCCGTGGATGCAACGGGAGCTGGCGACACATTCGACGGCGCGTTCCTCGCGGAGATCGCGGTCGGGCGCGATCCATTTACCGCGGCCGCCTATGCTAACGCGGCGGCGGCCCTTTCGACGCAGGGCTACAGCGCCGTGGCGCCGATGCCGCGGCGGGACCAGGTGGAAGCTTTTATGGCGTCTTCGGCGGTGTGAGCCGGGCCGTCGGTTATTCCGACCTGGCTGCCTTCAGGATCGCGTCGATCAGCGGCTTCGTTTCCGACAT
>DATHRP010000315.1:0-6120 GCA_035465195.1 Afifellaceae bacterium
GTGAGCCTTTGCCATGGCTCACCGATCGGGTCTTCGCTGAACCGGAATTGGCGATTTTGCCGCAAACCGGGTCGGGCCTTTGATCGCCAATCACTCAGATCAGTGCGAGGAATTCCACGTCTGTTCAGGCGATTTCGCCTGACGGGCCAATAATCACAAATTCGGGTCGTTCGGCGGATCATCCGGCGGCTCAGACCGTTCCGGTCGATCCCGCGTCTCGGGATCCTTGTCGTTCGTGTGCGTCGGCCGGGTTCCGGTGGAAGCAGTGGTCCGCGGCGGAATGATGCCAGCCTTCTGGACGTCGTTGCAGCTTTCGGTCCGCACGCGGAACCGTTCCGAAAGACTGTCCTGCGAGACGATGTAGCGGAATTCATCGTTGATCCGCCCGGCCCGGTACCGCTGGTCCTTGATGATGCGGGCCGCATCCAGCCTTGGCGCCCTGGCAAAACCGCATCCCTGGTCGATAGTCACGCAGCCGCCCTGCGTGCAGACGTCCGCGGCGCCTTCGAAGATGATGACATTGGTCGCGGTGGCCCGGCCGACCGAAAGGTCGAAGCTGGGTCCGCGCACGCCGATCGTCGCCGACGGCGTCTTGATCTTAAAGTCCTGCATCTCGCTCTTGCCGGTGATGAACCGGAACGAGCCGCCGAGCGCGCGGACCGTGAAATTGTTGGCCTGGCTTTCCGAGCGAAGCAGATAGGCCTCGATCACCATCTGCGAGTTCGGGCCGACGACCAGCTTGGTATCGTCGGTGAAGATCAGCTCCACCTGTCCGTTGCTGTCGGTCTTGATCTTATCGCCCATCGCCACGGGCATGCCCTGGGTCATCGCCTGGCTGCCTTCACCATTCGAGAGGTTGGCCTGCTGGCTGACCGTGACGGCCGTGCCGGCGAATTCGGTCGCCCAAGCCGGCAATGCGCACGCGGCAAGTCCTGCCGCGAAAACGAAGATCGGTGTCAATTGCTTTTGCGAACCGTAAAAGGTCATCGCGGTGTCCCCGAACCGGATCATGATATTGGGCGACCATAGTCGCTAATGTCACGTTGACGCTAGGGGAATCTTTTGGTGTTGGCCGTGAGATTTCTGTGAGAACGCCTGCCTTCACACCCTGGAAGTCGGTTTTACCTATCATTGCGCGAAATATCGAAGTTCTGCAACTGTAACAGCTGTCCGTTTTGCTTTGCCTGCCGCGGCTGCCGGCGATGCCCGGGCCGGGGGCGGCGATGCGGCCCGTCCGGCGGCAAGTCGACACTTCTCATACCGGACGATTGACGCTACCAAGCACGGGGAGGACGGGAGAGCGCTATGATCGTGTGTGCGGGCGAGGCCCTGTTTGATCTGTTCGCCCAGGACGGAGCGGATGACGGCCGGTTGATGTTCGATGCCCGCATCGGCGGGTCGCCGCTCAACGTCGCCATGGGGTTGGCGCGGCTCGGGCGAAAGGCATCCTTTCTTTCCGCGCTTTCGACGGATCTGTTCGGTGAGCGTCTGTGGGCCCATCTGGAGAGTGAGCGTATCGGCACCGAACTGGCGGTGCGCACGGACAGGCCGACAACGCTGTCGGTCGTCGGTGTCGATCTGGCGGGCGTGCCGTCCTATGCGTTCTACGGAGAGGGGGCGGCAGACCGTTCGCTGACGGAGGCAGACCTTCCCAAATGGCCCGATGCGGCCACCGCCCTTCATATCGGTTCCTATTCGATGGTGGTCGATCCGGTCGGGGAAACCCTTGCCGGCCTGGCCCGGCGGATAAGCGGCGGCTGCCTGGTGAGCTACGATCCCAATGTCAGGCCGACCATCGAGCCCGACATGGAGGTCTGGCGGGCACGGCTGGATGAATTGCTGCCTAGCCTGGCCATATTGAAGATCAGTGCCGAAGACTTCGGCCTGCTGTTCGGCACGGTCGATATCGGCGAACAGGCCGGCCGCTGGCTGGAGGCGGGTCCGTCGCTCGTCGTCGTGACCGGTGGCAAGGACGGTGCAGACGCCTGGACCGGCACCCGGCATGTTCATCGTCCGGGGCTATCCGTCGATGTCGTCGACACGGTCGGCGCCGGGGACACGTTCCAGGCCGCGCTGCTGGCGCGGCTCGACGAGACCGGGAAGCTGGACAGGGCGATGCTGTCCGACCTGACCGACGATGAGATTGCCGATCTGCTCGATTTCGCCGTGCAGGCGGCCGCGATCACCTGCAGCCGGCGTGGCGCCGACCTGCCCTACCGTCGGGATCTGAACATTCGTTGAAGGTCCGCGAACTGGTATGCGGTTAATGGCCGGTAAACCGGACCCATAAAACCTGAAGCATAAATTTCCGATTTCCTAATCGGACACTTTCTAACATTCGTTCGTGCCCGTCGGACATTCATATGCCGGTCAGCTCGACCTGCCGGCCCACGGACATTGGTATTGCGCGATGTTGGTGAAGACGTACCTTTTCCTGACCTTGATGACCTCCGCCCTGCGGCCGACGTTGATCGCCGCGCTTGTGGCCGTCGCCGGCTGCGGACCGGCTCTCGCCGCCGACTGGCGGATTTCCCGGCTGTCCGGCGATGTTCGTGTTCACGGCGCCGGGGACGTCTGGGTCAAGGCGAAACCGAACCAGGTTCTGATGCCTGGCGAATCGATCTGGACAGGCCGCCGCAGCCGCGTGCAGATCGAGACTGACGAAGGGTCCGTGATCCTGAAATCCGGCAGCCTCGTCAAGGTTCCGGCCCAGCAATTGCCGCCCGGCGCGACCGTGCTGCTGCAGGGGCAGGGCAAGGTTGAGGCCTCGGTCAACAAGCGGGAAAAGCGTCATTTTTCCATCCAGACCCCGTTCCTCGCAGCAGTGGTCAAGGGAACGGAATTCAGCCTTGAAATGGGTTCGCAGACGACCCGTCTGTCGGTTCGCGAAGGCACCGTCGGCGCAGTCAGCGTCGGATCGGGCGAGGAAGTGGATGTCGGGGCAGGCCAGACCCTGACAACGGCGAACCGTGCGGGCGCCGGCCTCGGCGAGCCCGAGTCGGCCGGCGGCTCGTCAGACGAAGACAGCGGACACAGCAACGACCCCGTCAACGGCTCGAAGACGAACAATTTCTCGCGGCGCGACGGTTCGGGTGGAACCGGTGGCGACGGTGATGGCGACGGTGATGGTGATGGCGACGATTAGCGTCCCGGCGACGGCCTGCAACCGCTGCGGTTCCCGAAATCAAGCGCCCTAATTGATTGAAATCGTTAAATCAAATTTAAGTATAAGAGTTTCCGAAGCTACAATTTAACGGCGTGTTTTCATAAAGTGCACGCTCTCGACACTGTGCCGGTTGTGCTTGAAATGCTACTCTGTGCGGCGACTTCCCGCTGTTTGTCGACATTTGTCCGTGTTGCCTGTCTGGCGGTCGTCGCGGCGACTTGTCTGAAGGTGTCGGCTGTTGCGGCAGCCGAATGGCGCATTTCCAGGGTCTCGGGCGATGTCCGTGTCCATGGCGCCGATCAGGTCTGGGTCAGGGCCAAGCCGATGCAGGTGCTGAAACCAGGTGAGTCCGTATGGACGGGACGCCGCAGTCGCGCCCAGATCGAGACGGAAGACGGTTCGGTCATCCTGCGTTCCGGCAGCCTCGTGAAGGTTCCCGCCCAGAAGTTGCCTGATGGTGCGACGGTGCTGTTTCAGGGCCAGGGCAACGTCAAGGCCAAGGTCGACAAGCGTGAGAAGAGACATTTCTCCATTCAGACGCCCTACCTGGCGGCCGTCGTAAAGGGCACGGAGTTCACGATCGAAGTGGGGAGCCAGACGACCAACCTTTCCGTTAATCGCGGATCCGTGGGGGCCGTCAGCGTCGGCTCCCGTCAGGAAGTGTCCGTCGATGCGGGCGAGGCGCTCTCCATGGCCAACAAGGTCGATGCTGCGCCAGGCGGCGTCGATTCCGGCGTTGAAGGGTCCGAACCCGCTGGAAACGACGACAATGACGCTTTGGCCGACCGCGGCGGAATGGTCGTAGTCAAGAGCCGGGGTCGTGGCCGAGGGCGCGGCGGATGGGGCGGTTGTCGCCGCTGCGGAGGTTGGGGATTCGGCTGGCGCCGGTAGGTAGAGAATCAAGAATTAAATTAAATTATATTATATTAAATCTATATTAACTAAAAAAATTCACGGATTAGGTGCGTTAATAATAATCTTACTCTGTGGTTTAATTATCATTGTGTTAGTTATACATTGCTTCCTGAGTAATGATGCTTGGGCCTGAACCGATGTTTACTCTCCTGCGCTACAGCCGAAATCTTGCCAGATTTCTGGTCCTCCCGGGGCTGTCCGTCGCGTACGGGCTTGTCGGGTTTGTCGGCCAAGCCGGGGCGGCCGACTGGCGGCTCGTCAAGATGTCCGGTGACGTGCGTGTGCATGCCGAGGCATCGGGCAGTTGGACCAGGGCAACCGCGGGCCAGGCGCTCCGGCCTGGCGATTCCGTCTGGGCGGGTCGGGCCAGCCGGGCGATGATCGCCACGGACGACGGCACGGTTCTCATGAAGGCGCGCAGTCTTGTGAAAGTTCCGTCGCAGGCATTGTCGGACGGCATGACCGTGCTTTTCCAGGGCAAGGGTACGGTCAAGGCGAGCGTCCGCAAGAAGGACAGCCAGCACTTTTCTGTGCAGACACCGTTCCTGGCTGCTGTCGTCAAGGGCACTGAGTTCACGCTCGGTGTGGGATCGCGGTCGTCACGCCTGAGCGTGACGGATGGCGTCGTCGGCGCGGTCGACACGAGAAGCGGCCGCTCGGTGGATGTGGGCAGCGGTGAGAGTCTCTCCGCGTCCCATGCTCCGGGCGCGAGTTTCGGCAAGGATGCCTCCGGTGGTGCGCGCTCGGGTAGACCGAGCGCCGGACCAGGCGGCACCGACGGCAATGATGACGACCGTGGAGACATGGCTTCCGGCCGGGGTCGTGGCGGCGGAGCCGGAAACGGCAATCCGGGCAATGGCGGCGGCAATGGTGGTGGTCACGGTGGCGGACACGGCGGGGGACATGGTGGAGGACACGGTGGAGGACATGGGCATGGCCACGGTCACGGGCACGGACGTGGAAATGGTAACGGCTTCGGGAACGGGGGCTTCTGAACAAGCTGTATGGTAAACTTTCTATAAATTCATTGTCTAAAATACATAATATTACTGAATTATGAGCTGATATTTATCGATCTTTTAAATGCATATTTAATGATAAAATCGATAAAACAAAGACATCATTACCTCAAAACCGTAATTTTTACCCTGATATAAGGCGGATAACCATACAAACAACCGCTGGATTAGGGGGTGTCTCATGACATCATTGCGCTCCGTACTGACCGCTCCGATTGCATATGCCGCAGCGGCAATCCTGTGGGCGGGCCTCGCGGCCGCAGCCGAGTGGCATATCGAGAAGATTTCCGGTGACGTCCGGATATTTCAGGACAGTAACATCACCTGGGTCTCGCTGAACCCGAACCGCGCCATCAGGCCGGGTGATTCGATCTGGACCGGCCACAACGGTCGCGTCCTGCTTGCCTCCGAAGAAGGCAAGGTGTTCCTCAATCCGCGCTCGCTGATCAAGGTGCCGGCACAGTATCTGCCGGATAACCGGACTGTGCTCTTCCAGTCGATGGGCACCGTCGAAGCGGAAGTGACGAAACGCAAGGACCAGCACTTCTCCATTCAGACGCCCTACCTGGCGGCCGTGGTCAAGGGAACCAGGTTCACGCTTGAGATCAAGGACGGAAATACGAGGCTTGATGTCAGCGAAGGCGTCGTCGAGGCCACGGATACCGAAACCGGGCAGGTGGTCGTGGTCGCAGCCCGTGAATTCGTGACCAAGGTGAACGGCGCGGCGTCAGGCCTGAGCGGCAACGCAGCCGGCGTCAGCCCCGCGGCACCTGACGGATCGTCGCCCGGTGCTGACACGTCCGACGGCGATACCGCAGGCGATGGCGGCGGTGGTGCGGACAACAAATCCTTCGCCAACAATCGCGGCAATAGCAACGGCAAGAAACTCGGCCATTTCAAGTGAGACGGCCGTTGGATCCGGAAAGCAAAGAGTAGGGTTGGGGGACCGTGGGACGATTCCGATCAGTATTTCTGGTGGTGGCATGCCTGATCCTCGCGCAGGCCAGCGGCATCGTTGAT
>DATHRP010000316.1:0-15932 GCA_035465195.1 Afifellaceae bacterium
CTCCGGATCCGGATTGGCCAAGGCGAAGATGAGCGGCTTTGCCGCCATCGACTTCACCATGTCGGCGGTGAACGCGCCCTTGACGGACAGGCCGAACGCAACGTCGGCGCCGTCCAGCGCGTGCGCCAGCGTGCGCTTGTCGGTCTTCACCGCGTGCGCCGCCTTCCACTGGTTCATCCGCTCCTCGCGCCCCTCGTAGATCACGCCGGCCGTGTCGCAGAGGATCACGTTGTCGTGGCGCATGCCGAGCGCCTTCAGAAGCTCCGCGCAGGCGATGGCCGCCGAGCCGGCGCCGTTGCACACCAGCGTCGTCTCCGCGATGTCGCGGCCGGTCAGGTGCAGCGCGTTCAGCAGGCCGGCGGCGGCGATGATCGCCGTGCCGTGCTGGTCGTCGTGGAACACCGGAATGTCCATCGCCTCGCGAAGCCGGCTTTCGATGATGAAACAGTCCGGCGCCCTGATGTCTTCCAGGTTTATGCCGCCGAAGGCCGGGCCGAGATAGCGCACGGCGCCGACGAACTCGTCGATCTCCTCGGTATCGACCTCCAGGTCGATCGCGTTGATGTCGGCGAACCGCTTGAACAGGGCCGCCTTGCCTTCCATGACAGGCTTGGCAGCCAGCGCGCCGAGATTGCCCAGGCCGAGGATCGCCGTTCCGTTGGTGATCACCGCGACCATGTTGCCGCGCGTGGTGTAGTCGAAAGCCGCGTTTGGATCCTCGGCGATCTTCAGAACCGGCACCGCCACGCCCGGCGAATAGGCCAGCGACAGGTCGCGCTGGGTCGCCATCGGCTTGGTCGGCGAGACCTCGAGCTTGCCCGGGCTGTCGCCGGCGTGGAACTGGAGCGCTTCCTGTTCGGTAAAGGAAATCCCGCTTTTCGCGGATTTGTCTTTGGCGGGCATTTTGGGCCTGTCTCTGGTTGCCGGGAAGGAACCTTATCGGCGCGCATTTCGCACCACAAGGCCCGGTTGGCGGCCCCGGCCGCCGCGCAACCGCCGTTCAGGACCGTTTCACCATATTCACGCACAAAAAGGCGGCAATTCCGCCTAAAGTCGATAGAATCGAAGCGATTCGCTGTTGCGCGGATCGCGCAAGACCGTAAGATTGCTGCAATGCAATGAAAAATGTTTGCAGCGCAATGCCAGATCAGGGCAACCCGGAAGAAAGGCGGTCAGGTCCCGGTTTGATCAAGAGTGGCAGTTCCGTGCGAGCCAATTCTGCGAAGGACAATCGATGCCGTTCTACGAACTCTATGAGTTGAACCACGCCTCGCTGGCGCCCTGGCGGGCCGTTGCCGACGTCACCCGCCTGACGTTCCAGAATCCCTTCAACCCGCTCTACGACACGCCATTTGCCCGATCGGTCACCGCCGCCGCCGAGCTGTTCGAACGCTCGACCAGGCGCTACGGCAAGCCGGAATTCGGCCTCACCGAAACCGAAATCGACGGCAAGGCGGTGAAGGTCGACGAGCATGTCGTCTGGCGCCGACCCTTCTGCTCGCTGCTGCATTTCCGGCGCGACCTGCCGCGCGATCGCGATCCCGATCCGAAACTTCTGATCGTCGCGCCGATGTCAGGCCACTACGCCACCCTGCTGCGCGGCACCGTGGAGGCCATGCTGCCGTCCCACGAGGTGTTCATCACCGATTGGGCCGACGCGCGCATGGTGCCGTTGTCCGACGGCCAGTTCGACCTCGACGATTACATCGACTACGTCATCGGGATGCTGCGCCACCTCGGGCAGGGCGCACATGTGATGGCGGTCTGCCAGCCCTCGGTCCCGGTGCTTGCCGCCGTTTCGGTGATGGAAGAGGACGACGATCCCTGCGCTCCGGCGACGATGACGCTGATGGGCGGGCCGGTCGACACGCGCAAAAATCCGACGGTGGTCAACACCCTCGCCGAAGACCGCGGCACCGACTGGTTCCGCCGCAACGTCATCATGCGGGTCCCCTTCCCGCATCCGGGCTTCATGCGGCCGGTCTATCCCGGCTTCCTGCAGCTGTCCGGCTTCATGAGCATGAACCTCGACCGCCATGTCACGGCGCATCACGATCTGTTCCGCCACCTGATCGATGGCGACGGCGACAGCGCCGACAAGCACCGCGATTTCTACGACGAATATCTCGCCGTCATGGACCTGACGGCGGAATTCTATCTCCAGACGGTCGACACGGTTTTCGTCAGGCACGCATTGCCGAAGGGCGAGATGACCTATCGCGACCGTCCCGTCCGTCCCGGAAAGATCCGCAACACCGCGCTGCTTACCGTGGAAGGCGAGAACGACGACATATCCGGCGTTGGACAGACCGAGGCCGCCCATGCCCTGTGCACGGGATTGCCGAAATCGAAGAAGGCGCATTATCTCCAGCCGAAGGTCGGCCATTACGGCGTCTTCAACGGCTCCCGGTTCCGCGCCGGCATCGCGCCGCGCATCGCCCGTTTCATCCGCAAGCACGAAAGTTCCGCCGAAGCGTTGAACGGCGCCACCCGTCCGATCGCGCGCCCGCGCGAAAAGGATCCGCAGGCCAGGTTCGCCGACGCCATGGGCCTGACGGCGCTGCAGACCAACCCGATATCAGTCGTCGCCGACGACCTCACCCAGATCAGCGGCATCGGACCGAAGATCGCCGACATGCTGAACGAGCTCGGCATCGTACACGTGGAGCAGCTGGCGGCTGTGACCAAGGACATGGTCGACATGATCGACGAGCAGATTCCGCGTGGCCAGGAGGCCGTGGAAGACTGGATCCGGCAGGCCCGGAAGATCGCCGGAATGTCTGGAAAGTAATCTTTTTCAGGCGCTTGCACCTTCACAGTGTGCGTTTGGTCACGGTTTTTCTTGAAAGCGTGACCCGGGCTCCCCATGTCCAAACCATCAGCAACAACGGGGAGTTTCATGGCCCACACTGCAACCTTCACGGATCGCAAGCGCTGCAACAAGCGCTGGTCGGGAGTCAACGTCCTCCTGATGATCGTCGGCTTCGTCCTGTTCTGGCCGCTTGGCCTGGCGATGCTGGCTTGGATCGTCTGGGGCGACGAAATCAGCCGCATGGCTGACGACGTCCGCGGACGCTTCGGCTCCCTCTCTCGTTCCGTTCCCATCCGTCCGTACGCCGCGTCGCGCACGGGCAACATGGCGTTCGACGAGTACCGCGCGCGCGAGCTGGAAAGGCTCGAGGAAGAGCGCCGCAAGATCGAAGCGATGCGTTCGGAGTTCGAGGAGTTCCTCCACGAGGTCCGCCGCGCCAAGGACCAGGAAGAGTTCGAGAAGTTCATGGCCGCCTTCGAAAGGAAGACCGCCCGGTCTGACAAGTCCGCCAAATCGGACAGGAAAGGCAAGTCGAAGGACGCCTGAGCGTCCCGCCTGCGCTAGACGAACGAATGGGGCCGCAAGGCCCCATTTCCTTTTCTCCTTTCGGGCATTAGCGTGCCGGAAAAAGGGAGAATGCCCGTGCAGCAGGACAGCGCAGACATCGTGACAATCGATCCCGGCCACGCGGCATCGGTGATCGCGCTCATCTTCCGCACCGCCGGCGCCGGCCGGGACGAGGCCGCGGCGATCGCGGACAATCTCGTCGGCGCCAGCACGCGCGGCCACGACAGCCACGGCATCGTTCGCGTGCCGCGCTATCTTCAGGCCGCCGAATGCGGCCATGTCGGCTTCGGCCGCCATGTCACGTCGATCATCGACAGCCCCGCCTTTGCATTGCTCGACGGCCAGCACGGTTTCGGTCAGGTGCTCGGCCGCGAGGCCGTCGAGGCGGGTCTGGATAAGGCCGGCGAGCAAGGCGTCGCAGTGATCGGCCTCCGCCGCTCCGGCCATCTCGGTCGGATCGGCGCCTGGGCCGAACTGGCCGCCGACGCCGGATTCGTCTCGGTCCATTTCGTCAATGTCCGCAATTCGCTTCTGGTCGCGCCGTTCGGCGGAGCCGGTCGCCGCATGTCCACCGCTCCGGTGACCATCGGCATACCCTGTCCGGATGGCGACCATTTCATCCTCGATTTCGCCACCTCGCGTGCGGCGGAAGGCAAGGCGCTGGTGGCGGTGAAGAGCGGCAAGCCGATGACGGGCGATTTCCTGATCGACGCCGATGGCAGGCCGACACGCGATCCGCTGGCGCTCTATGGCGAGGTTCCGCCGGGCAGCGTTCCCAATCCCCGCAATGGGCCGGGCGCATTGGTTGCCATGGGCGAGCACAAGGGGTCGGGCCTTGCCCTGGCCTGCGAGCTCCTGGCCGGCGCATTGACCGGATCGGGCACCGGCCAGGACGACGATCGGGTCTGGAACGGCATGCTCTCCATCTACATGAAGGCCGACGCTATGGATGCCGGCACGGACAATGCCCGTGCCGTCCAGGACTATGTCGATTTCGTCCGCGCGTGCCCACCGGCCGCCGGTCATGAGCGGGTCATGATCCCGGGCGAACCGGAGCGCCGCCGGCTCGCCGAGCGTGCATCCGGCATGCCGGTGGCCGCCGAGGTCTGGCAGAGCATACTCGAAGCCGGTGCGTCGGTCGGCCTGGCGCCCGACCGGCTGGCCGATCCCGCCGCCATGGCCGAAGCCGCTTCACAGGGATGATTTTGCCGCCATACTGAGCGTATGCGATTCGCTCTCAAGCAGTTGAAGCCAGCCCGGACACCCGACGAACCGGAGGTGCTGGACGTGGAGTTGGGCGGCACCCGCCATGCCGTGCCGGTCAGACGCAGCAAGCGGGCGCGCCGCATGACGCTGAAGATCGATTCCAGGCTGGGCGGGCCGGTCCTCACCCTTCCGCGGCGGTTCTCGGTCACCGAGGCCAGGCGGTTCCTCGCCCGCCATGCCGGCTGGCTTGAGAGCCGTATGGATCAGCTCCCGGCTCCGGTCCCGTTCGTCGACGGCGGCATCTTTCCGCTGCGCGGCGAACCGGTCCGGATCCTGCACAGGCCCGGCCGGGGTACGGTCAGCGTGATGGCGGACGGGCCGGAACCTGTCGTGTCCGTCCATGGCGGCGCGGAACATCTCGCCCGCCGGCTGACGGACTGGCTGAAGGACGAGGCGCGGTGCGACCTGACACGCTCGGTCGAGCGGCATGCCGCCACGCTCGGCGTCAGCCCGTCGGCGATCCGCGTCCGCGATACCGGAACCCGCTGGGGCTCCTGTTCAAGCCGCCGCACCCTGTCCTTTTCCTGGCGCCTGGTATTGGCGCCGCCGTCGGTCCTGGATTACCTCGCCGCGCACGAGGTGGCGCATCTGAAGCACATGAACCACGGCCCGAAATTCTGGAAACTGGTCGCCCTGCTAGATCCCGATTACCGGGAGGCCGAGGATTGGCTGAAGCGCGACGGTCCCACCCTGTTCGCCGTCGGGCGCGGTGCCGGTGATGCGAAGGAAACCCCTGCCGCCTAGGGGTGTCGGCGACAGGGGCACAGATCCGTCCGGGTGGGGGACGGAAACCGGTCTACTGGACCTTCGTCTCGCCGGAGGCCGGCACGGCTGCGGCGAATTCCACTTCGCTCAGCGCGCCGTCGCCGTCGCTGTCCGCCGACTTGAACTGGTCCTCGGTCGTCTCCGGATAGACGGCCAGCACCTCGTCGAACGAAAGCTTGCCGTCGGCATTGATATCGGCCTGCTTGAAGCCTTCGTTGGCGAAGGCCGAGGTCGAGGCGATCAGCGCAATCGCCGTCGCGGTGATCGGGATCATTATCATCGTTGAAACTCCGTTGTTCATTGGAACGCGGTCCGGTCCGGGCGCGATCGGCCGGGATGCCGCACCGGAGACCGATCGGCCCGGTCTCGCGAGCAAAAATGGTCATCGATTGCGGCGGCGCGGTGCGGTCCGGGAGGTCTTTCGATGATGCTTTGGCGGCTGTGCGATGGAAAGAATCCGACCGTTGCCGCGCCGAAAGACGGCGAAATCCGGCAGCGGCCGGGAAAACCGGGCGAAGCCGCGGGTCTAGCGTGAAGCGAGGCGGATTTCGCCGTTAAGGCTCGCGGAAATCGGCCCGGGATCGCCGTAATAGAACGAGATTGCCGGCGGCGAAATCGCGGCCAGTCCGCCGACTATGGCGAATGTCAGCACTAGGTTGATGCTTCTCCGTGCCCCGTCCATGCCTCGGTCCTTCGACGTTTCGCGGCGCCGGCTTCGTCCGCAACGGTTCCGCCGGCTTGCCGTAACGGTATGGTTTCCCGAACGTAAACAGGCAACGGACAATTCGAACTATGGTTGAACGCTATGGTGAACGGCGTCCGGGCTTTCAAGGCAGGAAACCGGCTGCGCATCCGCGGCCGGCAGGGCGATAGCGGGCACGACTATGGCAGTCCGGTCCGGCAGGCGATTCCCTGTTCTCCGCCGGCGAGTTCCCTGTTTTCAGTCCGGAAATTCCCTGTTTTCAGTGACGTATTACGGCTGCCAAAATGGCCGAGCTAGGTACAAGCATATGTTTTTAAACGGGGAATCCGGTTGCGCCGCGCCAGCGGGCAACCGCTTTTTTCGAAAATTCCCTGTTATTTCCCTGTTCTGGGGCCGCAGGCGCGGCGCGGCCAACCGAATCCGTGCCGTCGGGGTCAGTCTGTCGCCAGGATGATTTTCGGCGGAGCTGCGCCGTTGTGAATGTCCGCGAATGCCTGCGGGCCGCTGTCCAGCGGCCGGATCTCGATCCAGTCGCGCCTGGTGATGAGGCCGTTCTCCAGGAGCTCCAGCGCGGCAGCGAAATCGGTCTTCGTATAGCAATAGGTGCCGATCAGGCCGATCTCCTGCAGGGTGGCGCGGCGGGTATCGAGGCCTGGCGCCTCGTCCTGCAGGCCGATATGGACGATCCAGCTTCCCGCCTTGGCGAGCGCCGAGGCCGCCTTGCGGGTTACCCCCGCTCCCACAGCGTCGACGATCAGGTCGGCGGTGGCGGCCTCCGGCCCGCTCGCATCCGGATCGTAGATCCTGGCATCGAGCGCGTTCGCCAGCACCTTCGCCCGCCCGGGATTGGCTTCGGCAAGCCAGAGGTCGGAAACGCCGTGATGGGCAAGCACCAGCGCGCAGAGGACACCGATCGCCCCGCCGCCGAGCACCACGGCGCGCATGCCTTCGGTCGGCATCCCGGCCAGTTGCCGGCCGAGGCGCACCGCATGGACGGCGCAGGCCAGCGGCTCGGCGAGAGCGGCGTCGCGAAGGTCGAGTCGGTCGGATACGGGGTGGATGTTGGTCTCCGCGGCGGCGACCTGCTCCGCATAGGCGCCGGGAAGACGCATACCGAGCAGTTCGCGCGACGGGCAGAGATTGTCGCGCCCGGCGAGGCAGAATTCGCAGGTCCCGCATGTGATCAGCGGATTGACGGCCACCCGCCTGCCGGCGAGCGGCCCGGAGCGGGCGACGCCGACCGCCTCGTGGCCGAGGATCATCGGCGGCACCCGGCGCGGGTCCTTGCCGTGGTAGGCATGCATGTCGGAGCCGCAGATGCCGCAGAACGACACGTCGACGATCGCATCGCCGTCTGAGGGCGCCGGATCGGCGGTCTCGCGCATCTCCATGGCCTGCGTGCCCGTATAGAACAGCGCCTTCATTTTGCCGTGAAGCCTCCGTCGACGAAGAGGACCTGTCCCGTCACGTAATCGCTCGCGGGCGAGGCCAGGAACACAGCCGGACCGGCAAGGTCCGACATTTCGCCATTGCGTCCGATCGCCGTCTGGGCCGCCAGGGCCTCGGCCCTGGCCTTGTCGGCGAACACGGCGCCGGTCAGGTCGGTCGGGAAGAAGCCTGGCCCCAGCGCATTGGCGTTGATGCCATGCCGCGACCAGGCTTCGGCCATGGCGCGGGTGAGTTGCGCGACGCCGCCCTTGGACGCGCCGTAGGCCAGTCCGTTCTGAAAGGCGCGCAGCGATTGCAGAGAGGCGATGTTGATGATCCGGCCCCAGCCCTTTTCGCGCATCGGCGAGACCAGCGCCTGGGTCAGGAAGAACGGCGCCCTGAGGTTGACGTCCAGCGTCTGCTGCCAGCCTTCCGGCGTGATCTCGTCCGCCGGCTGGCGGAGATTGATGCCCGCAGCATTGACCAGGATATCCGGCGGATTGCCGCGCGCCAGCGCCCATTCGGCAAGCGCGGCGATGCCGTCCTCTGTCGCCACGTCGGCGGCGAACCAGGCGCCCTGGCGGTTGCCGAGCGCATCCTGCAGCGGATCCTGCCTGCGTCCGGCCAGCAGGATTTCCGCCCCGGCGTCTGACAGCGCCTCGGCGAGCGCCCGGCCGATCCCCGAACCGCCGCCGGTGACCAGTGCCGTTCGCCCGGCCAGAGAGAACAGGTCGCCGGTCACCGGTTCAATTCCCATAGATATAGTGGGGTAGCCAGAGGGCGATCTGCGGGAAAACGAACACCAGCAACAGCCCGATAACCTGGATGACCATGAACTGCATCATGCCGAGATAGATATCCTTCAGATCCCACTCCGGCACGACGCCCTTCAGGAAATAGGCCGACAGCGCCACCGGCGGACTGAGCCACGCCGTCTGCAAATTCACCGCCACGAGGATCGCGAACCAGATCAGGAGATCGTTCGTATTCTCGAAGCCGAGATCGAGCGAGGTCACCGTGGGGATCAGGATCGGTACGATGATCAGCACGATCGGCACCCATTCGAGCGGCCATCCCAGCAGGAAGATCAGTGCCATGATCAGCATGAGGATCAGAACAGGCGACATATCGAGGCTGAGGAGGAGCTCGGTCAGCATCGTGGGTGTTCCGAGATTTGAGAACACCGCACCGAAGAAGTTCGAAGCCGCCACCAGGAACATGATCAGCACCGTGATCTCGAGGCTCTTGATCAAGGCGTCGTAGAGCCCGGGAATGGTGAACTTCCGGTAGAGCAACGACAACAGTACCGCACCGAAAGCGCCGCACGCCGAGGCCTCGGCCGGCGTCGCCCAGCCCGCAAGAATGGAGCCGAGCGCGAAGGCGATCAGCACCGTGGGCGGCACAAGGCCCATGAAGAACTCGTACCAGAGCGGCGAGAAGTAGAACTTGTTCGACGCGTCGGGCGTGAACAGCACCAGTGCACGATATCCCGTGTAGACAAGGAATGCCGAAAGGATCGCCTGCGCGGCCGCTCCGAACCAGCCCGGTTCGAAAAGCGAGAACGATAGCCCCGGAAGTGGTGCTGCGCCGAAGATATGCGAGAACAGACCGTTGAGTACGACGTAGATAGCCGGGGGAAGAAATATCGCCACTGTCAGGCGCGTTGCGAGCAGCGAACGATAGCAGGCATACATCACACCCAGCCATGCAAACGGTGCCAGCAGGCCTGCACCGGGGAACAGGCCGCCAAATGCGCCGTTGATTGCCAGGATGACGATCATGACGAATGCGAACAGACCGAGCATGACAAGCGCGATCTCGAAGAAATAATTGTCGGAGGTCTCGGGCTGTTCTTCGTCCGGCAGGATGGGCCCGAGCGACTGGTCGAGCCAGCAACGCCCCAGCGCATAGAGCAGATAGAGCCCGGCCAGCATCACGCCGGGAATGATTGCCGCGCGGAAGAGGTCCGTCACCGGCACTTCAAGAACCGGCCCCATGACGATCAGCATGATCGAGGGCGGAATGAGGATTCCGAGCGTACCGCCGGCCGTGATCGTGCCGGCGGCGAGCTTCACGTCGTAGCCGGACCTGTTCATCGTCCGCGCCGCCATGATACCGAGGATCGTCACGGAGGCGCCCACGATACCGGTGGCCGCGGCAAATATGGTCGAGACGAAGAGGACCGCGATGAACAGCGCCCCGCGGGTCCGGCTCATCATCATCTGCACCGCCTGGAACAGGCGCTCCATTAGCCCGGCCTGCTCCATCACGATGCCCATGAAAATGAAGAGTGGCACGGCGACCAGCTGATCGGACAGCATCACCGAATTGGTCTGAAGCGTCATCAGGAAGGTGGCGAGCTTGAAATTCGCGCCCCAGGTGCCGAAGACGAAACCGAGGAAGATCAGTGTGAAGGAAATCGGAAAACCGATGAAGATCGCGAACAGCATCACCGCCAGCATGATCAATCCGATGGTGGGCTTGTCGATCCCCGGGCCGCTGCCGAACAGGCCCTCCCAGAGATCGCCGAGCGGGATCAGGTCGGGAAAGAATACACCGCCGGTGACGATGGCCAGGACGATTGCGTAGATCGGCAAGATACGGAGAAAGATCCGCTCGCGATCCTTGCCCATCTGATGAAAGGCGCGGAACAGCTCCGGAAATCCCTGCAAGAGCAGAAGAAACCCGCCCACCGGCATCGCCAGACGCGCGGGCCAGAGAATCGGCGCCCAGGTGGAATCGGAGGCCTGTTCGCCCGAGACGAAAGCCTTCATCCAGTATTCCGCGGACACCCAGGTGAAGAACAGCATCGCCGGGATGTAGAACACCAGGTAGAGCGTCGCATCGACCGTCGCCTGCGTTTTTGGCGACCAGCTGCGGTAAAGAAAATCGGCGCGGATGTGGACATCGCGCATCAGCGCATAACCGGCCGCGGCCATGAACAGCACACCGCCCAGCATTCGGCTGACATCGTAGACCCAAAGTGTCGGACCGAAGCCCCAGGCAATGGCCAGGTCGTTCATCCCGTTCCGGGTCAGGATGGCGAACATGTTCCGGGAGAACACCTCGTACACGATCACCAGGATGAGCGGGATCATCAGCAGGCAGATTATCCGGCCTGCCCAGAGGTTCAGAACATCGATCGCCGCAGTGATAGGACGCATCCACGGCGTCATGTCGTCAGGCGTGTACCCGGGCTCTCCGGCCCGCCGTTCGGCGATCAGTTCATCCGTTATGTCGAGTTCTTCGGCGACTTCCAGCTTCTCAACGCTCACCTCTCCCCCCCTGGCAAGGCCGGATCGTGTGGTTCAGCCTTTGCCGGGGCGGCGCCGCCGCCCCGGCCCGTTATGTCCCTTGTGCGGGATTATTTCTGCAACTGCTTGGCGTAGGCCTGGCCGAGTTGGGCGTTGGAAAGCTGCGCGCCGGCCCAGAACGGGACCGCCGTCTCGGCGAAGGCCTTCTGGCTGTCCCAGACCTTCTTGAAGAAGGCATTCTCTTCCGCGTTCTTTTCAAGCGTGGCTCGCGCCGCGTTCATGTACTCGGTGAAGTAATCCGCCGGCGTGTCGTGCAGGATGACGCCGTGGTTCTCCGTCAGGTCCTTCAGTGCCTTGCCGTTCTCGTTGATCCGGTAGGCGAGCGACTTGATCAGAGAGGCGTTTGCCGCCACCTCGATCGCCTTCTGCTGCAGCGGGGTGAGCGAATCGTAGACGTCCTTGTTGATGTAGATGTCGGCGTTCACCACGACCTGGTGCAGGCCCTGCAGATAGTAGTGCTTCAGCACCTTCTGGAAGCCGAATACCGAATCCGGCTTCGGACAGCACCATTCGGCCGCGTCGATCGTGCCTTTCTCCAGCGCCGGCAAGATGTCGCCGCCGCCCATGGCGACCGAGGCCACGCCGATGTCCTTGTAGGTCTGGCCCGGAATGCCCGGAGGCGTGCGGAAGCGGTACTTGCGGAAGTCCTCCATCGAGTTGATCGGCTCCTTGAACCAGCCGAGCGCTTCCGGCCCGACGGGTTGCAGCATGAAGCCCTTCACGTTGACACCCATCTCGTCCCAGAGCTCGTCGTAGAGCTCCTGGCCGCCGCCATACATGAACCATGAGACGAAGGCGATATTGTCGATGCCGACACCGGCACCGGCAACCGGCGAACCGAACAGCATGGCGGCCGGATGCTTGCCCGACCAGTAGTGCGTCCAGGCGAATCCGCCTTCGATCAGCCCGCTATCCACGGCATCGAGGGTTTCCTGCACGCCGACCACGGCACCCGCAGGCAGCACCTGGAATTCCACCTCGCCTTCCGTCAGTGCAAGCACATCGGCCGCGAAGTCGTTCAGCATAGTGACCTCGTCGGCGCTGGCCGGGATCACCGACTGGATACGGATCACGGTCTTGGCCTGTGCCGCCCATGGAACGGCCACCATCGACAGTGCGAGAGCCGCGGCGGCGGCGCCCCGTTTCAACATCTTCAAGCTAGTCATGCTCTCATCTCCCTATTCGATTGTTAGCATGTTTTGTTTGGCCGCATGTCCGCGACGCGGAATTGCGCCCCCGATCCGGGACGTTCTTTTGCTGCATCCCGAAAGTCTTGGCCGGCGGATCCGGCCTGGAGTCCAATGGTTCTCCGCTATTGTTCATATCATCAGCCCGCCCGCCCTGAGGAAGCGGGCCATGTCCGGCCAGCCGCTGATCAGCATGTCGGCCGCCAGGTAGGCGAGGAATGCGAGGCCCAGCCAGGTGATCCACGGGTAGCGTGTCAACAGGCGCATCACCAGCGTCGCGCAGAATGCCATCAGTCCGATCGAAAGAGCGAGCCCGAAAACGAGCAGCGCGGTGTTATCACGCGCGATCGCGGCGACGGCGACGACATTGTCGATCGACATGGACACGTCGGCCGCGGTGATGGTGACCAGCGCCGACATCAGCTGGCGTCGCGGCGGCCCCTGATAGCCGGCGGCGGAGAGCGCATGTTCTGCGGTCTCCGGCACCTGCTCGCGCAGTTCCCGGTAGAAACGCCAGCAGACCCAGCTGAGCAGAAGGCCGCCGATGAACAGGATCCCCGGCACTGCCATCAGCGACGAGGCGATCGCCGCGAAGACGATCCGGAGCCCGGCGGCAAGCGCCAGCCCCATGTAAATGGCCTGGCGCCGGAATTCCGGCGAGAGGCCCGCGGCAGCCATGCCGATGATCAGGGCGTTGTCGCCCGATAGCAGCACGTCGGCGAAAATGATCTGTATGAAACTGAAGAACGTCTCGAAACTCACCTGGCGTCCTCCAGGATCATGTCGGCTGCTTTCTCGGCGATCATGATCGTCGGTCCGTTCGTGTTGCCGGACACGAGATTGGGCATGATGGAGGCGTCGGCGACGCGCAGGCCGTCGAGGCCGCGCAGGCGCAGCCGGTCGTCCACGACCGCATCGCTATCCTTGCCCATTTTGCAGGTTCCGGATGGATGATAGATGGTCGTTGCCGTGTTGCGAATCCAATCGAGGACCTTATCGTCGCTGCAAACGTCCGGTCCCGGCGCGTGCTCGGCCGTGATCTCCGATTTCAGCGGCTCGGCGGCTGCGATCCTGCGGGCGATCTTCACGCCCTCCACCATCGTCCGGCAGTCGATCTCGCTGGAAAGGTATCCGGGATGGATCTGGGGCGGCTCGTCCGGATCGGGCGACTTCAGCCGGATCCGCCCACGGCTCTCAGGGCGGAGCTGGCAGACCGACGCCGTGAATGCGGAGAACTTGTGGGGCTTCATGTCCGTGCCGGCGGAGAACGGCTGGACGTGGAACTGGATGTCCGGGGTCTCCAGTTCCGGTCGCGTCTTCATGAAGCCGACGCCGAGGCTGGCCGCCATGGTCATCGGGCCTGTGCGCCTTGTCGCGAATTCCAGCGCGATGGTCATCCGCCCGATTAGCGAATTGACCTGGTCGTTCAGCGTCGCGCTGCGGCATTTGAAGATCGGCCGCGCCTGCAGATGGTCCTGCAGGTTGCCGCCGACACCGGGCAGGTCGACCCGGGCCGTGATGCCGAGGTCGCGAAGATGGTCCGCCTCGCCGATACCCGACAGCATCAGGATCTGCGGCGAGCCGATGGCGCCGGCGCTCAGGATGATCTCCCGCCGGGCGATGATCGTGCGCTCGTCGTCGCCGTGGGCGCAGACGATCCCGTTGGCCCGCCCCTCATCGATCACCAGATGCCGGGCCCGGTGTTCCGTCAGGACCACGAGGTTCGGCCGGTTCCTGACCGGTTTCAGGAACGCCCGCGCCGTCGAAGCGCGCAAGCCGTCGCGCGCGGTCTGGAAAAAGTGGCCGACACCTTCCTGGTCGCCGCCATTGTAGTTCGGGTTGCGCCGGTACCCGCTCTTCACGGCCGCCGCCACCCAGGCGTCGCAGATCCCGCTCTGCAGACGCGGCCTCGAGATGGCCAGTGGCCCGTCGGTCCCCAGCACGTCGTCGCCCGTGTCGACGCCGCATTCGGCCTTTCGGAAGTAGGGCTCGACGTCAGACCACGACCAGCCTCGGTTACCCATCTGCGCCCAGACGTCATAGTCGTTCGGCTGGCCGCGCACGTAGAGCAGGCCGTTGATCGAACTCGAGCCGCCGAGAACCTTGCCGCGCGGCCAGCGGATCGACCGGCCGTTCAGGCCGGGATCCGGCTCGGTCCTGAGGCACCAGTCCCAGGACGGGTTGTTCATCGTCTTGAAATAGCCGACGGGGATGTGGATCCAGGGATACCAGTCGCGGCCGCCGGCCTCCAGCAACGCGACGCGGAGCGAAGGGTTCGCGGACAGACGGTTGGCGAGCACGCAGCCCGCCGAGCCGGCGCCGACGATGACATAGTCGAACTCCACCCGCCCCCGAGACCTCCCGATTAAAAAATGAGACTTTTTGTCCCAATAGTGATATTCAAGCACGAATAGGCGCATGGCGCAATGCGCGATAGGTCGTTGTGGTCCAAGGCATGGTGTCGTCCGGCGAAACGCGTATTCCGACTAATCTGCGGATGCTTCTGATCCTGGAGGCAATGGCCAGGGCCGGCAGGCCGATGACGCCGACGGAGCTCAATGCGGAGATCGGACTGCCGAAGCAGTCGATCCACCGGCTGTGCGCGACGTTGGTCGAGGAGGGGTTCCTGAGCCGCGACACCCATGCGCGCCGGCTGCGTCCGTCGAGCCGCATGCGGGCAATCTCTTCCGGCCTGTTGGCCGCCTCGCGCAGCCACGCCGCCCAGCACCGTATCCTGCAGCGCCTGTCGGCCGAAGTCGGCGAGACCTGTAACCTGGTCGCGGCCGAAGAGGAGGGCATGTTCTATATCGATCGTGTCGAAACCCAGTGGCCGCTGCGCATCCAGCTGCCGATCGGCAGCCACGTGCCGTTTCACTGCACTGCGAGCGGCAAGGCGTTCCTGGCCAGCCTGTCGGAGATCGAACTGGAGGGCATGCTGGCAGTGCTGGACCTGGAGCGCCACGCCCGCAATACGATTACGAGCAAGGCCGAAATGCGCGGCGAGCTTGAACGGACGCGCGAGCGCGGCTTCGGCATCGACAACGAGGAATTCATCGACGGCATGATCGCCCTGGCCGCGCCGATCACCGATCCGCATGGCAGCTTCCACGCCGCCGTCGCCTTCCATGCCCCGATGCAGCGGATGGGCCTGGACGCGGCGATGCAGCATATCGAACGGCTCTTCGACGCGGCCAGCCAGTTCGCCAATGTGCTGTTCGGAGAGCCAGGCTGACAGCCGCTCACGCCGGCCGTTCCAACCCGCGAAGCAGTAAGTCGACCATCGGCGCTAGTGCGGCCGTCCGCTCAGCGCCGTCGTGCTCGTCGACGATCGCCGGATGGTGGAACGCCGCAGTCGCGTCGAACAGCGCCACCGCGATCTCCAGCGGATTGGCGTCCGCGATCGCTCCGGACTGCATCGCTTCCGTGACGAGTTTCGCGAGTTGCCAGCGGACCGCCGTCCCGTGCTTGCCGATGAACGGCCGTCCTTCGTCATGGGACAGTCGGTAGCTGCGGTAGAGCTCAGGGTCCGACCGGCGTTTTTCGCAGACCATGCGGTGCAGCGCCGCCAGCCATTGCCGAATCCTTTCGACCGGCGCGGCGCTGCCGGCCGTGGCGACCTTGTCGAGTTCCCGCCGCAGCCCGGCTAGCCATTGCTCCGATACGCTGTCGATCAGCGCCGCCCGATCCTTGAAATGGCGATAGAGCAGCGCGTGGTTGACGCCGACAATCGCGGCGATGTCGACAATGCGCGTGCGATCCACGCCGTGGCGCCGGATAACGGTTTCAGCCGCCGCCAGCGCCGCGGCGCGCATTTCCTCAGGGCTCAGTCCGGTTCTGGGCAAGGCACGTCCACGACGATTCGTGTGTGCGACATTTTTTGTGATTTGTGA
>DATHRP010000317.1:0-7889 GCA_035465195.1 Afifellaceae bacterium
CTTGGTTTCGAACATTCCGTCGCCAATATGTACCTGATCCCGCAAGGGATGCTTGCCGGGGCAGGTGTCGGAATACCGGCGTTCGCCGCCAATCTGCTGGTCGTGAGCGCTGGCAACATCGTCGGCGGCGCGGGCGGCGTCGCGCTCGCCTATCGGCTGGCCTACGGGCCGCAGGGCTGAGGTTTCAAACGTCGCATTTTACGACTGGCGACGTTCATACTCCGTTCCTATATGAAGCGGGACGCGGCGGAACCTCCCGACGTCGTGTCGTGCGCCTTCGGTGACGACGCAATCAAACGCGGCTCCTGGAGTCGACGCACTACTGTGATGCCGGACCTGCCCCTGGTCCGGCATCATTTTTTTGCATTTTTGCAGGATCTCAGATTGCCGACAGCGCGATTACAGCATTCATGCCGCCGAAGGCGAACGCGTTGCTCATTGCGACGCCGACCGGGCGCTCACGGGCCACATTGGCGGTAATGTCGAGATCGCATTCCGGATCGGGCTCCGAATATCCGATGGTGGGCGGTACGATACCATGCCGGATCGCGTTGACGCAGGCGATCATTTCGATCGCGCCCGAGGCCCCGAGGCAGTGTCCGTGCATCGACTTCGTGGACGACAGGCCGAGCCGGTCCGCGTCGTCGCCGAAAACGGCCCTTATAGCCTGGGTTTCCGTGCGGTCGTTGGCCTTCGTGCCGGTTCCGTGCGCATTGATGTAGTCGACGGCGGAGGGCGGCAGTCCGGCATCGTCCAGGCAGGCCCGCATCGCCGCCGACGGACCTTCGACCGTGGGCGTCACGATATCGGCCGCGTCGGCCGACATTCCGCAGCCCACCACTTCGGCGAGGATCGGTGCGCCGCGCGCCTGTGCGTGATCCAGCGTCTCCAGGACCGCGATGCCGGCCCCGTCGCCCAGGACCAGGCCGTCGCGGTCGGCCGAGAACGGCCGGCACGATTCCCGCGCCAGCACGCGCAGGGTCTCCCAGACCTTGATGATGCCATAGACGAGCGGTGTATCGGCACCGCCGGCGAGCATGATGTCGGCCCGTCCGAGCCGCAGCTGGTCGACGGCCGCGCTGACGGCGTGGTTTGCCGACGAGCAGGCCGACGTGACTCCGAAAACGGGTCCGCGCAAGCCGAACTGCATGCTGACCTGGCCGGCAGCCGCGCTCGGCATGGCCCGCGGCACGGTCAGGATGTGCGCCCGCTTCTTGCGTTCCACGAAGACGTCCCTGTAGGCGTCGTCCACGGCATCGCTGCCCCAGACCGCCACGCCGATGGCCGCGCCGATGCGCGCAGCATCGAAGCTGCCCGGCTCGAGGCCCGCCGCGCCGAGCGCCTCGCCGGCGGAGAGGACGGCAAGCAGTGAGAAACGGCCCATGGTGGACCGCCGGCGCTCGTCGATCGCCGATTCGTCGATGTCGCCGATTTCCGCGCCGATGTTCGTCTTCAGATCATGGCGGTCGATCGAAAGCGGGCCGATGCCCGACCGGCCCGCGCACATGGCTTCCCAGATGGAGCCGGCGTTCGACCCCAGCGAACAGATGCCCCCCAGACCCGTGATGACGACCCGGCGGCGGCTCACGTCAGGATCCGGAATTGATGAGCTTTTCTATGGTATTCACGACGTCGCCGACGGTTTTCAACGAATCCCATGCCTCCGCGGCGTTCAGGTCGATTTCTATGCCGTAATGGTCTTCCAGATCCATCACGACCTCGGTCAGTTCGAGAGAGTTGATCCCGATCAGGTCCAGTTCCGTTTCGTTGCTGATCTCGGCCGAATTCATCTTGGAATAGCCGGAAATGATGTCGATGACGCGTGCGGATGTATCGTTCAATGTGTTCTCGTTTTCAGCGCCGCAGCCGCAAAGTCCTCCACGTCAAGCTGGTCGACGCTCGGTTGTTTGCCGCTCCCCCAACAGTGGGGCATTCTTCGGAACTCTGTCTCCGCGAGTCAAGCGCTCACTGGTTTTATAGGGAATATAGGCGAGCAAACACCGCAGGCGCCGCGCGCTGCACGGTCAGCCCGGCAGGGGCAGCAGGGTTTCAGGCATGACGCCGCCGGCGTTGAATCCGCCGGGAACGATCGCGCCTTCGCCCAGGTTCACCCTGACGATCTCGCCGTTTGCCAGTGCGACGAGCGCGTGCTCGCCGTCGCGCAGCATCACGGCATGAAACGGCTCGGCCGGCACGTCGATCACGCGGCGTCGGGTGAGATCGTCGCTGTCGAGCAATTCGATGAAACCGCGGTCGCCGGAACCGTCAACCGTGGTGACGATCACCAGTTTGCCTTCGGCGTCGTTGAACGGCCAGCCGGGCACGCCGGCGAGCGGCACGGTTTCCACCAGCTGCCGCGTCGCGCAATCCACCACGTGCAGGAGCGGGCGATGCAGATCGCCGACGTAGAGCTTCGCTCCATCGGGTGAGACGCGGATCGCCTGGGCCCCGACCGGCAGGGCGATACGCTCGCGCATCGTCTTCGTCGCCACGTCCACCTCGCAGACGAAGGGGTACTCCTTGGCGGAAACGTAGATCGTTTCGCCATCGGGCGATTGCGCCAGAAAGTGGCCGGGCACGCCCAGGAAGATCGTGCGCTCGACCTCGCGCCGCTCAGGATCGATGACGATGAGGCAGCGGCTTTCCTCCACCGTCGTCCAGATATTCCCGTCGCGGTCGGTCTGCATGGCGTGCGGGCCGCGGTAGAGATCGAGATCGATGTGGCCGAGGCACGTCATGTGCTTCAGGTCGACCACGGCGATGCGGTTGTCGGGCGTGTTGTGGCCATAGTCCCGGTCGCCGTAAATCGAGACGAAGGCGCGCGTGCCGTCCAGGCTGAGCGCGATCTCGTGCGGCTTGGCGACATCCGTCTCGCCGACAGTGATGGCCGCCAGCCGTTCGCCGCTCGAGGCGTCGAAGACCGACAGGCTGACATTCTCCTTGACTGTCGCGACGATCAGTTCGCGGTCTTCAGGCATTGGCGTCTCCTGGTATGAATCGATGTCTGCTTGGGCCCGGGAAGGGTGAGGTTGTGCTGGGTCAGGCAATAGCCTTTTTGTTTTGGCGCCGGAAGCGTAACCGGGATAGGCACCCGCCGACACGCCAATTCTCAGTCGGAACCCAGATGCCCGGTAAACCAGCTTGCCGCCAGTTCGGCAACCTGTTCCAGCGTCCCCGGTTCCTCGAAAAGGTGCGTCGCGCCGGGCACGACATCGAGCCGCTTTTCGCACGACAACCGGTCCAGCGCCTCGCGGTTGAGTTCAAGCACCTGGTAATCCGCGCCGCCGACGATCAGCAGGGTCGGGCATTCAACCTTGCTGAGCGCAGAGCCGGCAAGATCCGGCCGGCCGCCACGCGAGACGACGGCGGAAACCCGTTCGGGCGCCTGCGCGGCCGCGACCAGTGCGGCTGCCGCGCCGGTGCTGGAGCCGAACAGGCCGACGGGAAGGTCTTTCAGGTCGTCCCGGGTCGCCACCCAGTCGAGCGCTTCGACCATGCGCCCGGCGAGCAGCGGGATATCGAAGACATTGGCCCGGTCCGTCGCCTCTTCCTCGCTCAGGAGATCGAACAGCAGCGTTGCCAGTCGGCTTGCCTCCAGCCGGTTGGCGACGAAGCGGTTGCGCGCGCTGAACCGGCTGCTGCCGGCGCCGTGGGCAAAGACGACCAAACCCCGGGCCGCCGCAGGCAACCCCAGAAAGCCTTCCAGATCCTGCGCGCCGAGTGACACGGTGCGCGTGCCGGTATCGTCGGCCATCGGAATTGCCCCTGTCGCGGTCCGGTCGAAAGTCGTGTCAGGCTAGGCGCCCGGGCGGACGTGGCATTGATGCTCGTCAATCGGGCCGCGAGGGAGCGAACTGAGGTGGCGTCAGACCATGTTGATGGACGTCAATGGCGGCCCGACGGGGTGCATCTAGAACCTTCGCCATGAAGCTCTTCGCACTCAATTCGAGCCGCGACTTCGGGGAACGGGCGGCCAGGGCGCTCGGCACCGAGCTTTGCGCCCACGAGGAGCGCGAGTTCGAGGACGGCGAGCACAAGGCCCGGCCGCTGGTCGGCGTGCGCGGCGAAGATGTCTACGTCATCCAGAGCCTGCACGGCGACCCGGAATTCTCGGCCAACGACAAACTTTGCCGCCTGCTGTTTTTTCTCGGAGCCGTCCGCGACGCCGGTGCGTCGAGGGTGACGGCGGTGACGCCCTATCTTGCCTATGCCCGCAAGGACCGGCGCACCAAGTGGCGCGACCCGCTGACCACGCGCTACGTGGCGCAGCTGTTCGAGGCGGTCGGCATCGACGCGATCATGACGCTGGACACCCACAACATCGTCGCGTTCCAGAACGCATTCCGCTGCGAGGCCGTTCACCTGGACAGCCGGCGTCTGTTCTGCGGGCACATCGTCAAGTCGCGGCTTGATGGCCCTTTCGTCGTGGCGAGCCCCGACCCGGGCGGAGTGAAACGCGCCCAGCTGTTCCGGGAAATGCTCGAGAAAACCATCGATCAGCCGGTCGGCTCGGCCTTGATGGAAAAGCGGCGAAGCGCCGGCACCGTCAGCGGCAGCCTCATGGTCGGCGACGTGAGCGGGGCGACGGTGCTGGTCGTCGACGATATCATCAGCACCGGCGGCACGATGGTCCGCGCCGCCGAAGCCTGTCATGAAAACGGGGCGCGTTCGGTCTACGCCGTGGCGGCGCACGGCCTGTTCGTCGGCGACGCCGAAGCCGCGCTCCAGCACAAGCTGATCACGCAGACATGGATCACCGACACAGTCCCGCCGTTCAGGCTGGCCGAGGACGTCGTGGCCGACCGGCTCGAGATTGTCGGCGCAGCACCGCTTTTCGCAGACGCGATCCGCTGCCTGCACGAGAACGGCTCGATCAACGCGCTGCTGGAGGGTGAAACCTAGCGCTCTCGCGGTTGGCGATTCCCAGATAGGCCAGAGCTTGCGGCCGCCATTTTCCGGGCGTGCGCGGATGGGGGTCGAGAAGGTGCGCCAGCGACAGGCGGGCCCGAAGGGTGGCCCGGCAAGCCTTGTAGAAGGCGATCAGATGCGCCACCGGTTCGATGCCCAACCCGTCGCAGACGCGCCGCAGCACATGGTCGCCGATCCAGTCCGCGCCGAGAAATCCGCACTCCATCGCCAGATAGCCGATATCGTCCAGGGGATCGACGAGCCTCAGGCTGCGGTTGAATTCCACGCAGTCTATGATCACCGGCGGATCGCACAGACAGACATGCTCGGGCCTCAGGTCGCCATGCCCCTCCACGATCCGTTCCGGCGGCAAATTGCCGTTCATCGGCCCGTTGCCGGACCAGATCACCGATTGCAGCCGGTCCAGCACGGCCTCGGCAAGTCCCGGCGGCAGTTCGTAGCGATCGTCGCAGAGAATCGCGCGGTCCTGCTGCAACTGACTGTCGAGACGCGAAAGATAGTCCGCAACGGAGATGCCGGCAGGCTCCAGGCGGCCGAAAAAGCCGACGAGCAGGTCGGCAACTTCGTCGAGCTTCCGAGCATCGACGGCGCCTGAACGGATCGCATTGTCGAGCATCCGATCCTCCGGCAGCCGGCGCATCTTGACCAGCCATTCGACGGCCGGCCCCGCGCCTCCCAGCATCAGCGCGCCGTCGGTCTCGCGCGTCAGCGCGACCACGCTCAGATAGACGTCCGGCGCCAGCCGGCGGTTGAGACGCACCTCGTTCCGGCAATGGCTTTCACGCTTGGCCAGTGTCGAGAAGTCGAGATAGGCGGTGCGGATCGGCCGCTTCATCTTGTAAACGAACTCGCCGGCAAGAAAGACTCGGGACATATGGGTCTCGCGAACCTCGACGACATCCGGGCGCTCGGCATAGCTTCCGGGTGCGGACAGGAAGGCGACGAGCTCGTCGGTCGCCGGATCAGTCGCAAAGGATATTGTAGCCGGCGGAGTGTGCATTATCCGGTCATCCATGTGCCAGCGTCGCGCCACCGTCGGATCCGCGGCGCAGTCGTTCGCGCCCCCGGGATCGGGATACGGCGATCCGTCAACGGATACGATATCATTTCCAGCTCCACGATCCGCTTTCAGGCGGCCGGCCGGGCCGAATGACCGCACGATAGGATCGGCACACGATGCCGGATTTGACGGAGGTCAACTTGAGGGCGGAGCGAATGGTCGACAGGATAGGGATCGATCGGGGTTCGGAATGATCGCGGCGACGACCTTTCTCTGGGGTTACGCGCAATGGCGCGCCTGGCAGCTCAGTCTCCAGCGTTCGGCGGCCGTCCAGAAAAGCGAACTGCTGCGACTTGTCCGCCGCGCGCGGGAGACGCGGTTCGGCCGGGACCATGATTTCTCGGGCATCCGCGGCCTCGCCGATTTCCGGGCACGTGTGCCGCTGCGCCGCTACGAGGACTTCTGGACGGAATACTGGAAACCGGAATTCCCCCGCCTGACGGATTGTTCATGGCCCGGCACGATCCCGTATTTCGCGGTGACCTCGGGCACCACGACCGGCATCACCAAGTACATTCCCTGTTCAGCCGAAATGGTCCGTGCCAACGGCCGGGCAGCGCAGGACATTCTGGTTCATCACCTGATCAACAGGCCGGCCAGCCGCATCCTCTCCGGCAAGACCTTCATGCTCGGCGGCAGCACCGATCTTCATCAGGAAGCGCCCGGCATATTCTCCGGCGAGCTGAGCGGTATCGAGATAACGGAGGTTCCCTGGTGGGCGCGCCCCTATGTGTTCCCGCCCAAGGATATTGCGCTGCTTGCCGACTGGGACGAAAAGATCGACCGGATCGCCCGGCTGTCGCTGGGCGAAGACATCCGGACCATCAGCGGCACGCCGAGCTGGCTGCTGATCTTCTTCGACAAGCTCGCCGAATTGCGGCCCGCTGCCGAGCAGCGCATCGTCGATTACTATCCGAACCTCGAATTGCTGGTCCACGGCGGCGTCGACTTCAAGCCCTATTCCCGGCGATTCTCCGAATTGCTGGACGGCAGTCGCGCGGAACTGCGCGAGGTCTATCCGGCAAGCGAAGGCTTCATCGCCGTCGCCGACCGCGGCCAGGGAGATGGCCTGCGTCTGATCGTAGACAACGGCCTGTTCTACGAATTCGTCCCGACCGGGGAACTCGACGATCCCGCGCCGACCCGCTACTGGCTTGGCGATGTCGAGACGGGCGTCGATTACGCGGTCGTCCTCAGCTCCTGCGCCGGAGTCTGGGGGTATGTCCTGGGCGATACCGTCAGGTTCATCGAGACCGATCCGCCGCGCATACTGGTCACAGGGCGGACGTCGTACGTTCTGTCCGCGTTTGGCGAGCACCTGATCGCGGAGGAGATCGAGGAGGCGGTCGCCGCCGCTGCCGATGCGATCGACGCAACGGTGGACGATTACTGCGTCGCGCCGGTTTTCCCCGAAAGGGCCGGAGCCAGGGGGCGCCATCATTACGTGGTCGAATTCGCCCGGCGAAAACCGGGCGTCAAGCGGCTCGCCGCTTTCCGCGATGCGCTGGACGAAAGGCTTCGGGTGCTGAACGCCGACTACCGAGACCATCGAGCCGAGGATTTCGGTCTCGATCCGCCTGAAATCGAAGCCGTCCGGCCCGGGACCTTCCGGGCGTGGATGAAGGGCCGCGGCCAGCTTGGCGGCCAGCACAAGGTGCCGCGGATCATCAACGACCCCGAGCTGTTTCGGAACCTGAAGACCTTTCTTGCGACTGTCTGAGCGGTGACCGGCGATCGGTGTCAGTCGGTCGTGCGGTACCGTGAGGCCTGGACGATCGCCACGGCCAGGAGCGGCGCCGCCAGGGAAACCAGCGCGACGGTTATCAGCAGAATGCCGAGATTGCCGTAGTCGGCGGCGACGACGATTTCGCCCGTATTGCGGTCCCGGACCTCCCGCGTG
>DATHRP010000318.1:0-5731 GCA_035465195.1 Afifellaceae bacterium
TCAGCGCCTCGCCGGAAGAGCGTGCGCGGCGGCGCACCGCGGAAATCCGCTCGCGCGGCGGCGATGCCGACTACGAGGCGGTGCTGGACGACCTCCGCCGGCGCGACGAACGCGACCTCAATCGCGCAGAATCGCCGCTCAGGGTGGCCGACGACGCAACCGTGCTTGACACCACCGATATCGGTATCGAGGCGGCTTTCCGGGCGGCACGGGAGATCGTCGACAGGGCTATCGGCGCCTGAGCGACCCTTGAGCGGATGCGCAATTCACGCCCCCGGGGCTTGCTCCGGCAGCACGGAATGATTATAGAAGCCGCGTTCGCGCGTCGCCCGGGCAGGTTCTGCCGGTCATTCGGCTTGGCGGTCGCGAGCGAAACTGCTGCTTTCCGGCCCATGATGCGCCGACCTGCGGGACCTGCAGGCGGGCCAGTGGCGGCAAACGTAACACGAACCAACGGCGCAGTACGGCAGCATCGGACGATTTTGGAAGCCCCGCACCGGATGTGGCGGGATATCGGCGGACCGGGCTGACGCTCAGGAGTTTCAATGAATCTACAGAATCCCAGCCGGGAGGACTTTGCCGCCCTCTTGGAAGAATCGTTTGCCACGCATGACGTGCAGGAAGGCACCGTGGTCAAGGGCACCGTGGTGTCGATCGAAAAGGACCTTGCGGTCGTCGATGTCGGCCTGAAGGTCGAGGGCCGCGTGCCGCTGAAGGAATTCGGCGCCAGGGCCAAGGACGGCCAGTTGAAGCCCGGCGACGAGGTGGAAGTCTACCTGGAGCGTGTCGAGAACGCGCTCGGAGAGGCCATGCTGTCGCGCGACAAGGCGCGGCGCGAGGAGAGCTGGGTCCGTCTCGAGGAGAGCTTCGAGAAGAACGATACGGTCACCGGCGAGATCTTCAACCAGGTCAAGGGCGGCTTCACGGTCGACCTCGACGGCGCGACGGCGTTCCTGCCGCGCAGCCAGGTCGATGTGCGCCCGGTCCGCGACGTCGGCCCGCTGATGCGCACACCGCAGCCGTTCCGCATCCTGAAGATGGACAAACGCCGTGGCAACATCGTCGTCTCTCGCCGCTCGGTGCTGGAGGACACGCTGGCCGAACAGCGTTCGGAGCTGGTCGGCAAGCTGAAGGAAGGCCAGGTGGTCGAGGGTGTCGTCAAGAACATCACCGAGTACGGCGCCTTCGTCGATCTCGGCGGCATCGACGGCCTGCTCCATGTCACCGACATGGCCTGGCGGCGCGTCAACCATCCGAGCGAGATCCTGTCCATCGGCGAGACGGTCAAGGTGCAGATCATCCGCATCAATCCGGAGACGTTCCGCATCTCGCTCGGCATGAAGCAGCTTGAATCCGATCCGTGGGAAGGCATCGAGAACCGCTTCCCGATCGGCACCCGGCTGACCGGCCGCGTGACCAACATCACCGACTACGGCGCGTTCGTCGAACTGGAGCCGGGCATCGAGGGCCTGATCCACGTCTCGGAGATGAGCTGGACGAAGAAGAACGTCCATCCGGGCAAGATCGTCTCCACCTCGCAGGAGGTGGAAGTGGTTGTGCTCGAGGTCGATCCGCAGAAGCGGCGCATCTCGCTCGGCCTGAAGCAGACCATGCAGAATCCGTGGGAGGCTTTCGCCGAAACGCACCCGGTCGGCTCCACCGTCTCCGGTGAGGTCAAGAACAAGACCGAGTTCGGCCTGTTCATCGGCCTGGAGAACGATGTCGACGGCATGGTTCACCTGTCGGACCTCGACTGGAACCGCTCCGGCGAGGAAGCCATCGAGGACTTCGAGAAGGGCCAGACGGTCGAGGCCGTCGTGCTCGACATCGACGTCGAGAAGGAGCGCATCTCGCTCGGCATCAAGCAGGTCGGTGGCGATCCGTTCACCGATGCGACCGCCGGCGTCAACAAGGGCTCCGTGGTGACCGGCGAGGTCGTCGACGTGAAGGACGGCGGCATCGAGGTCAAGGTGGCCGATTCCGACTTCACCGCCTTCATCCGCCGTGCCGACCTGTCGCGCGACCGCTCCGAGCAGCGCCCGGAGCGCTTTGCCAAGGGCGACAAGGTCGATGCGCGGGTGACCAACGTCGACAAGAAGACCCGCAAGCTGACGCTCTCCATCAAGGCGCTGGAAATCGCGGAGGAGAAGGAAGCGGTGGCGCAGTACGGCTCGTCCGACTCCGGCGCTTCGCTCGGCGATATCCTGGGCGCTGCGCTGAAAGAGCGCGGCGGTTCCGAGAAGGAAAAGAGCGACGACTGATCGACGCTCGCAGTTCTGAAGATCGAAGGCCCGCGGCGGATGCGCCGCGGGCCTTTTCGTTTTCGGTTATCCGCCGTCGGCCGCCGCAACCGCCGCAAGCCCCTCGCGATAGGTCGGGTGGATCAGCGCGACGCCCAGCTCGCGCTTGATGCGGTCGTTGCGCACGCGCTTGTTCTCGCCGTAGAAGCTCCGCGCCATCGGCGTCATCTCGGCCTCCTCGAAGGGCACCTCCGGCGGCGGAGCGATGCCGAGAAGGCCGGCGGCGTAGGCGCTCACGTCCTGCGGCGGCGCCGGCTCGTCGTCAGTGCCGTTGAAGATGCCGGCGGCCCGTTTCAACAGCGCGGCCTCGACGATCTGCGCGATATCGTCGACATGGATGCGGTTGAACACCTGGCCGGCCTTGACGATCCGCCGGCTCGTGCCCTCCGTCAGCTTGCGGAACGGGCCGCGCCCGGGCCCGTAGATGCCCGAAAGCCGGATGACGGAGACGGGTAAGCCGGTCTTTTCGCCGAAGGCAAGCCAAGCCTTTTCTGCCGCGACGCGGCGCTTCGAGCGCTCCGACACCGGCTTGCATTCGCTCGTCTCGTCGACCCAGGCGCCGCCGTGATCGCCATAGACGCCGACGGTTGAGAGGTAGCAGACCGCCCGCAGCCCGCCGCCGGCAAGCTGTTCGGAACAGCCGTTGAGGACCGGGTCGCCGTCGCCATCCGGCGCCACGGACACCAGCACGTGGCTCGCGTCCGTCAGCGCACTCGCCATTTCGTCGTTCGGCGGCCCGCCGCTCCAGACGATCGCCTCGGCGCCGAGCGCGACAATCGCCGATGCCCTGTCGCCGGATCGCGTCGTGCCCCAGACGCGGTCGAGCCGCGGCATCATGCGCGCCACGGTGGCGCGGGCGGAATAGCCCATTCCGAAGCAGAACAGCTTCATGTCGCGGCCGCTTCCGTCTGCCATTCCTGCTTCACCTCGTCGTCGCGTTCAGTCTTCAGGGCCTGCACCGCGGCGCGCTGGACCCGGGCTTTGCCGGCAAGCCGCGAGAATGCCCACACGGCCGCGCCGCGCACAAGCGCGCTGTCGTCCGCAAGCAGGCGTTCCGCCTCCGGCAGCAGCCGGCTTTCGCCGGAATTGCCGACGGCGATCAGGCAGTTGCGGACGAAGCGGTCGCGGCCGATCCGCTTGATCGGCGAGCCGGAAAAGACGGCGCGGAAGCCGGCATCGTCGAGCCGGCAGAGATCTTTCAGCGGCGGCGCGTTGAGGTCCTTGCGGGCGGCGAGCTTCGCCTCGCGACCCGCCTCGGCGAACTTGTTCCACGGGCAGACGGCCAGGCAATCGTCGCAGCCGAAGATGCGGTTGCCCAACTTCGGCCGGAGCGCCCGGTCGATCGGCCCCTTGTGCTCGATCGTGAGGTAGGAGATGCATCGTCTGGCATCCAGCCGGTAGGGCGCCGGGAAAGCGTCGGTCGGGCAGATGTCGAGGCAGGCACGGCACGAGCCGCAATGGTCGCTCTCCGGCTTATCGCGCGGCAACTCCGCGTCGGTGAACAGCGCACCAAGGAACAGCCATGAACCGTACTCGCGGCTTAACAGGTTGGTGTGCTTGCCCTGCCAGCCGAGGCCGGCTGCCTCCGCCAGCGGCTTCTCCATCACCGGCGCGGTATCGACGAAGACCTTGATTTCGGCCCCTGCGCGGGCTGCGAACCGGCCGCCGATCCGTTTCAGCGCGCCCTTGATGACATCGTGATAGTCGCGGTTGCGGGCATAGACGGAAATGGTGGCGACGTCCGGCCGCTCGAGCGTCTCCAGCGGATCGCGGTCCGGCCCGTAATTCAGGGCGAACATGACGACGGACTTCGCCTCCGGCCACAGGGCACGGGGCGACTCCCGGCGTCCGGCGGTCTTCTCCAGCCAGTCCATCGTGCCGTGATGGCCGTCGGCCAATGCCTGCCGCAGGTGCGGTCCCGCGTTCGGGATCGCGTCGGGGCCGGTGACGCCGACCACCGCAAAGCCTTCCGCTCCGGCAAGTTCGTCCAGCAATGCGCGCAGCCTGGTCGGGTTCAGAAGTCCGGATCTCCGTAATGATCGGGCGGGCTCACCCCGCGCACGTGATCGCCGAGCAGCGAGCGGAACGAGGGACGCGATTTCATCCTGGCGTACCAGTCCTTCGCCTCGCCGGCATCGGCCCACGGCACCTCGCCGAGGAAATCGGCGACCGAGAGCGCGGCGGCGGCGGCGAGGTCGGCAAACGTCATGCGGTCGCCGGCAAGCCAGCGACGCTCGGCCATCAGGTGGCTGATGTAACCCAGATGCGGCCGCACATTGGCGCGCGCCGCGCGCAACAGCCCGGAATCGGGAGAGGCGCTCGCGCCGCCGGCGCGGGCCCGCTCACGCTTGATGATCTTCTCTTCCGCCAGATAATAAGTCACCTCCGAATCGAATTTCACGAGGAACCATTCGCAGAGCCGGCGCACCTCGGCGCGCTGGTCGGCGTTGGGCGGCAGCAGGCGCTGCTCGGCCAGCGCGAATCCGCGCGTCTCGTCGAGATATTCCGATACCGGCCAGGCGCCGATGACCGGCGGGCCATTGTCTTCAACCAAGACCGGCAGCGTGCCGGCCGGGTTCATGATCAGGAAGTCCTCGCGCCGCTCCCACGGCCGCTCCTCGACCAGTTCGGGCGTCAGCTCGCATTCGGCGAGGATCAGCCGGATGAACCGCGAGCTGACGGAAAGCGGGTAATGGTAGAGCGTGATCATGAGTGTCCCGCCGATTTTTTCCACATGTGCAAAGTTTCACGCTCGCATCATTTGATCGTGTTAAGCCCGTGCCCGTGATTTAGCCGATTCGGGCCGGGTCATGAATCGGCGGGAATTGGCGCACTCGAGGGGCGGCATGCAAGAACAAACCATGGTCCAGGCGGCTTTTCTAGGCCTGCTCGAAGGACTGACCGAGTTCATTCCCGTCTCCTCGACCGGCCACCTGCTGCTTGCCGGCCATTTTCTCGATTTCCATTCCCCCGGCAAGACGTTCGAGGTTCTGATCCAGCTCGGTGCCATCCTGGCCATTCTGACAGTCTATTCCGCCCGACTGCGCCGGGTCGCTTTGGCCATGCCGGACGATCCCTCCGCCCGCCGCTTCGTCCTGTCCGTGCTGGTCGCTTTCCTGCCGGCGGCGTTCGTCGGCGCGCTCGGGCACTCGTTCATCAAGACGGTGCTGTTCGAGAGCCCGGCGCTGATCTGCGTCACGCTGATCGTCGGCGGCGTCGTCCTGGCGCTGGTCGACCGCATGGAACTCGAGCCGCGGCACACAGACGCCATGGCCTATCCGCCGGGCCTCGCCTTCCGGATCGGCATCTTCCAGTGCCTGGCGCTGATCCCCGGTGTTTCGCGCTCGGGCGCGACCATCGCCGGCGCCCTGCTGATGGGCTGCGACAAGCGCTCGGCGGCGGAGTTTTCCTTCTTCCTCGCCATGCCGACC
>DATHRP010000319.1:0-2596 GCA_035465195.1 Afifellaceae bacterium
CGGAAGAAGCGCACTATTTCAAGCACGCCAACGCGGCCTACCAGGAATGGGCCGTCGGCATGGGGTTTTTCGACGCCCCGCAGACGGTGACCATCCAGCTCTACGCGGAGCCTCTGCGCAGGTACCAGCTTGCCGCCGAAGGCCATGGCGAACGCCCGCCGCCGGATCATCTGCGCGAGCGCAGGAAAAGCTGCTTCGATCCCTTGCCGATCTGGTATCCACCGTTCGAGGGCGAGCGCCTCGAGGACGAAGGGGGCGACGCCTATCCGCTTCACGCCATCACTCAGCGGCCGGCGGCGATGTATCATTCCTGGGGCTCGCAGAATGCCTGGCTGCGCCAGATCCACGGCCACAATCCGCTCTATGTTCCCGGACCGGTCTGCGACGAACTCGGGCTGAAGGACGGTGACTGGGTCTGGGTCAGGTCGCATCATGCCCGCATCAAGGTGCCGGTCGCCCGCATGGAAGCGGTCAATTGCAGGACGCTTTGGACCTGGAACGCGATCGGCAAGCGCAAGGGCGCCTGGAACCTGGCGCCGGATGCTCCGGAATCCGCCAGGGGGTTCCTGCTCAACCACCTGATCCGCGAGCTGCTGCCGGAGCGCGGCGACGGCCTCAGATGGTCAAACTCGGATCCTGTGACCGGACAGGCGGCCTGGTACGACCTGAGGGTCTCCATCGAGAAGGCCGGTCCCGGAGAGGCCGGCATCGAACCGGCATTCGAACTGCAGAAGACGCCGAAGGGGCTTGCCAGCCCGCCGCGCATCCTGCGCTACGGCAAGGAGTGGACGTCATGACGTCACTGCCGCGCCGGACGGAAAGGAAACTCGGTCTCGTCATCGATCTTGATGTCTGCGTCGGCTGCCATGCCTGCGCCGTCAGCTGCAAGGAATGGAACACCGGCGGCTACGGAGTGCCGCTGTCGGACCAGAACCCTTACCATTCGGATCCGTCCGGCTCCTGGCTCAACCGCATCCACACCTTCGAGGCCGTGCCGGTTCGCCAGCCTGCCGATGTCGGCCAGACGATCGGCTACCAGGGCGACGCGCGGATCGTCCATTTTCCGAAATCCTGCCTGCATTGCGAGGACGCCCCGTGCGTCACGGTCTGCCCGACCGGCGCGTCCTACAAGCGCGCTGACGACGGCATCGTGCTGGTCAACGAGGATCATTGCATCGGCTGCGGGCTCTGCGCCTGGGCCTGCCCCTACGGCGCGCGGGAAATGGACGCCGACGCCGGGGTTATGAAGAAATGCACCCTGTGCGTCGACCGCATCTACAACGAGAACATCCCCGAGGAAGACCGGGTGCCGTCCTGCGTGCGCACGTGCCCGGCCAATGCCCGCCATTTCGGCGATTTCGCAGATCCGGCCTCCGACGTTTCGCGGATGACAAAAGAACGTGGCGGGTTGGACCTGATGCCGGAGCAGCGCACCAGGCCGGTGAACAAGTACCTGCCGCCGCGGCCGCGCCGCGACAGTGGCACGCCGACGGGACAGGCGGACGGGACCGCCCGCTTGCCGGAGCCGGAGGTCGGCGGCTTCCTGGGCTGGCTCGACGGCGCGCTGGAAAAGCTCGGATAGGCCATGCATCCGGCAGCCACGATCATCATCTTTACCACGCTGTCCGGCGCCGGTTTCGGCCTGATCGGCTTTGCCGGCCTCGGTGTCTTTTCCGACGCCCGGCCCACGATCCTCGCGGCAGGCGCGACGGCGTTCGCGCTGACCCTTGCCGGACTTCTGTCGTCGACGCTGCATCTCGGCCACCCGGAGCGCGCTTGGCGGGCGCTCAGCCAGTGGCGCTCGTCATGGCTGTCGCGCGAGGGCGTATTGGCGCTCGTCACGCTGGCGGCCTTCGCGGTCTATGCGGGTCTCTGGTACCTGACCGGTTTCCGCGCGGGCCTTGCGGGACATGCCGTGGCCCTGCTGGCGGCGCTGACGGTGATCGCCACCGCGATGATCTATGCTTCGCTGAAGACGGTGCCGCACTGGCACGCCGTATTGACGCCGCTTTGCTATCTGCTGTTCGCGAGCGCCGGGGGCGGTCTGCTGGCGGCTCTGATCGAGGCGATGACGGCCGGCTTCGACCGGAATCTCGCCACTGCCGCCCTGATCCTGCTCGTACTGGCCTGGGCCGCCAAGAGCGCCTGGTGGGCGAGGGCGGACCGCACGGGCCTCGCCGATGAGGGCTCGACACCGGAAAGTGCGACCGGGTTGGGCGATCTCGGCAAGGTGCGTCTCCTCGAGGCGCCGCATTCCTCGCCGAACTACCTGATGCGCGAAATGGTGCACCGGATCGGCCGCAAGCATGCCCAGACCCTGCGGTTGATCGCGCTCGGTCTCGGCGGCGCGCTGCCGATCGTCCTGGTCCTGGCCACAATCATCGTCTCCGGTGCCTGGATACTGCTGCTTGTCGCAATCGTCGGCCATTTCGTCGGCGTTCTGGCTGAGCGCTGGCTGTTCTTCGCCGAGGCCGAACACGCCGTGTCGCTCTATTACGGCCATCGCTGAGGGACATCACGGCCAGGCCGAGTAGGAAACATCCGGCTCGCGTTTCGGCTTCAGCGCCGCCTTGCGGTAACGGCTCGGCGGCGTCAA
>DATHRP010000320.1:0-10904 GCA_035465195.1 Afifellaceae bacterium
CTCGAAGTCGTCGGGCGTGTGGCCGCGCATGACGGTGCGCGGCGTCTCCAGCCTGGGCACGGCACCCGCATTGTCCATCGCCCCGATCCTTCCCATCCAGTCGGACCTGCGGACAAGTGAAAACCGGAAGGACGAACGGCGCAAGGCGAACGGTTTAATTGACTCAGTCAACTAATTATCCGATGCTCTCTGACCTTCATGGAGGACCGCATGCCAGGCCAATCCAGCGTCCCGGACGACCAGGTCGCACTGGTGCGCCGTTTCAACCGCACCTACACGAAGCAGCTCGGCCTGTTGCAGGAAGGCCTCCTGAAAAGCGACTTCACGCTGACCGAGGCCCGCGTGCTGTACGAACTGGCCAACCGCGAAGACCTGACCGCTACCGTTCTCAGGCGCGATCTCGGCCTCGACGCCGGCTACCTGAGCCGCATCCTGAAGGCGTTCGGGGAACGGGGTTACCTCAGCCGCACGCCGGCGGGACACGATGCACGCCAGTCGATCCTTTCGCTGACGGCGGAAGGCCGGGCAGCGTTCGAGCCACTGAACCAGGCGTCGCACGACGAGATCGCCGCCCTGCTCGCACGCTTCGGGCCGGGCGAGCGCGGCAGGCTCACAGGCGCCATGGAAACGCTCGACGGGTTGCTCGGCAACGGCGCTACCGATCCGCACCTCTCGCTGCGCCCGCACCGGCCCGGCGACATGGGCTGGATCGTCCACCGCCAGGCGGTCCTCTACCACGAGGAATATGGCTGGGACGACACCTTCGAGGCGCTGGATGCCGAGATCGCCGCGTCCTTCATCAACAATTTCGACGCCGCCCGCGAGCGCTGCTGGATCGCCGAGCTCGACGGCCGCATTGCCGGCAGCGTGTTCATCGTGCGCAACAGCGATACTGTCGCCAAGCTGCGCCTGCTCTATGTCGAGGCGTGGGCCCGGGGCCACGGCATCGGCAGCCGGCTGGTCGACGAGGCCATCGCCTTCGCCCGCGCCGCCGGCTACGCGACGCTGACCTTCCGGACCAACGACGTGCTGGTATCCGCCAGGCGCATCTACCAGGCCGCCGGTTTCGAACTCGTCAGCGAAGAGTCGCACCGTTCTTTCGGCAAGGACCTGGTCGGCCAGTACTGGCGGATGGAACTCTAGAGCCCGAGACGGTCGAAGGCCCGGTCTACCGCCGCGCGGGTCTCCGGGTCGCGGAACGGGAAGGAACTGAAGAAGGTTTCGCGCGTATAGCGGCTCGCCGGGCCGCGTACCCTGGCCGCCCAGTTTTCCGCCGCCTGACGCTTGCCGGCAAGTTCGAGGGCTAGTGCCGCGATTGCGAAGATCTGGACATGCGCATTCGGTGCATTTGCGCCGCGTTCGGCCCACAGGCTTGCGGTCTCGTAGTCGCCGCGCACCAGATGCGACAGCGCGCGCGTGCTCAGCATCGCATAGTGCAGCGGATCGAGCGGGCTGAGGCTGATCGCCTTCATCGCATTCGCCTCGCTTTCCGCCCCGGCACCGGTGATTGCCTCCACGAGGCCTCGGTTGTAGATCGCGAAGGCGAAATTGGGGCTGAGTTCGATGCTGCGGTCGAACCAGGTGAGCGAGCGCTCGAGGTCGCCGCTCAGCATATCGGCCCGGCCCATCGTCAGGTTGGCGAACGGGTCGAACGGATCGAGCTCCAGGCTGCGCTCGGCATAGCGGCGGGCCAGGTCGCGATCTTTTTCAGCATCCGACGAATAGCCGACAAACGCATTCTGGAAATGGGTGAACGACAGGCCGGCATGGGCGCGCGCGAATGACGGGTCGACGGAGACGGCGCGGTCGAACATGCTGGCGGCTATACCGTTGTCGTGGGCATTGAAGCGGTACATGTGCCACAGGCCGCGATGATAGGCCGACCAGGCGTCGAGGCTTTCGGTCGGCAGCGCCGCCGCCCGCGCCGCCTCGTTGACCGGAATGCGCATCTCCAGGGCTGCGACGATGCGCGAAGCGATGGTGAGCCGCATGCCGAGAAGATCGTCGGTCGAACCTTCGAGCCGGTCGCCCCACACGACGCGCCCGTCTTCCGCCTGCACCAGTTCGGCGGTAACGATGCTGCGGCCGTCATGGATCATCACGCTGCCGGTCAGGAGATAGCGGACACCGAGCAGCTCGGCCGCCGACGCCATATCGACATCGGCGCCGCGAAACCGGAACGACGAGCCGCGGGCGATCACGAACAGCCAGTGAAGCCGCGACAGTTCGATGATCACGTCGTGCGCCACGGCGTCCGCCAGCGTGGCATAGCGCGGATCGTCGCCGAGCATCTGGAACGGCAGCACGGCGATCGACGGGCGGCCTGCCGCGCCGTCCGCCGCAAGCCCGGGAAACTCCGGTGTTCCGCCCGATGTCAAGACGGAACGATCTACGGTGATGGCCTGCTCGGCGGCCGGCTCGCCGACGAAACGGAAGCCGCGATTGTGGACCGTGCGGATAAGCCGCTGCGCCCTGCCGTCGTCGCCGAGCACCTTGCGGGCGGAACGGATGCGGCTGGAGACCACGGCCTCCGACACCACCCGCCCGCCCCAGACGGTCAGGTTGATCTCGTCCTTCGACACCATGCGCTCATGGTTGGAGACCAGCAGCTCGATCAGCGCGAAAACCTGGGGTTCGACCGGGCACGCGACGCCGTTCCGGCGCAGTTCGAACCGGTCGGTGTCGAGCTCGAATTCCTCGAATCGGTAGATCATGGCCTGCCCGCGGATCTTTTCGCCAGTCTAGAACATGGCCGGACACTCTCCAAGAACGCCGAAATTGCAGGGTTTCCGGCAGAATCTAGCCAATATCCAAACCGTCTGCAGACCCTCTGCAAGCATGCACGCCCGCTTTTCGCCATGGTCCGGGCAGTTCCGGCGGCACTCGCCGGACCAGCCAACGAACAGCGAAAGGACAGAGACATGAATATCGCAGTGACAGAGGCCCCCGTTCCGGACTTCACGGCCGTCAAGGCCAAGCAGAACGCCGCGTGGGCTTCGGGAGACTACGCCATCGTCGGCACGACCCTGCAGATCGTCGGCGAAGACCTCGCCGAGGCGCTCGACCTGCGCTCCGGCCAGAAGGTGCTGGACGTCGCCGCCGGCAACGGCAACTTCACCCTTGCAGCCGCCCGCCGCTGGGCCGAGGTGACCTCGACCGACTATGTGCAATCGCTGCTCGAACGCGGCAGCGAGCGCGCCGCCGCCGAGCGGCTCGACGTCACATACCAGATCGCCGACGCGGAGGCCCTCCCCTTCGCGGACGCCTCCTTCGACGTCGTCGCCTCCACCTTCGGCGTCATGTTCACGCCGGACCAGGACAAGGCCGCCGCCGAGATGCTGAGGGTCTGCCGCAGCGGCGGCAAGATCGGCCTCGCCAACTGGACGCCGGACAGCTTCATCGGCGCCATCTTCAAGGTGATCGGCCGCCACCTGCCGCCGCCGGCCGGCGTCAAGTCGCCAGCGCTGTGGGGCACCCGGTCCAGGCTTGAGGAACTGTTCGGCAACGGCGCGTCCGACATTTCGGTGAAGGATCGCAAGTTCGTCTTCCGCTACCGCTCCGCCGACCACTGGATGGAGATCTTCCGCACCTATTACGGCCCAATGCACAAGGCCTTCGCAGCACTCGACGATGCCGGCGGCGAAAGCCTCGATCGCGAGATCCGCGACCTGATCGGCCGCTTCAACGAAGCCGAGGACGGAACCCTGGTGCTGCCGTCGGACTATGCAGAGGTGGTGATCACCCGGCGCTGAGCGCAAACAGCAGGCAAAAAGAACGATCCGGCAGCGGCGCTGCCGGATCGCTTCGATGCCCGTTGGACTGGAGGTTCCTTAATAGGGCATGGGTATTACGGCAAAGCTGGCCAGCGTGATCACGGTCAGGGTGCCCAGAAAAACGACCTGAATGCCGACCTGCAGGATCGCGGAGACGGCGGTCGCTATTGTTATAAGATGTTTGAACATTGGCCTTCTCCAAGAGCGTCTTGCTCTATTCATGAGATAGGGATCGCAGCCGGTTATCCTAGTGACGGACGTCACAGATCGGCGTTTTTCCGCCGCCGGCCCGGCGAACCCCTTCAGACCCGCGCCAGATCGCGCAGCTTTTCCGCCTGTTCGAGGCAATAATAGCTGCTGATGCGGCTGATCAACCGGTCCTTCAGCCATGTGTTGAGCAGCCGGTTGACGTTTTCCCGGCTCGATCCCGTCATCCTGGCCAGTTCGACCTGGGTGAGCTTCTGGCGGATGATGATCCGCCCGTCGTCGAGCGTGTGGCCGAGGCAATCGGCGAGTTGCAGAAGCACGTGGGCGAGGCGGCCGCCGAGCGGCAGCAGCAGATAGGCGGCGAACGCGTCGTTTGACAGCCGCAGCCGGCCGCTCAGGATCGCCAGCATCTGCCGGTAGACGACCGGATTGTCTTCTGCGAACCGGTTGAAATTGCTCGTGCTGAGAAAGGCCAGGGTACAGGCCCTGAGGGCCGCGGCCGTCGCCGAGCGCGGCTGTCCGTCGATCAGCCCCATCTCGCCGACGACATCGCCCTCGCTCAGCATGGCAAGCAGGGTTTCTTCGTTCTGCTCCGATTCCGCCGAAATGCTGACCACGCCGTCGATCACGATATAGCAGCCGTCGGTCCGCTCGCCCTGCCGGAACAGGATGTCGCCGGCCTTCAATTGGACAAGACGGCACTGTCGCGCCAATCCGTCGAGGATGGCGCGGTCCATTCCCGAGAAAAGGGCCGAGCTCTCGAAGACCGACCCGTCTAGCTGCAATTCGCCCACGGGAAGACCATAGCATCCGCTCCGCCACGAAAGGAAGAACCCAGTGAGCGCGGCCGGGCCGGTCGGCCTTGCAAGGCCGCATCCTGCGCGAATAGTGTCGTGCGGACCGCAGCCGGACGACGAGAGAGGCAGGGAGACCGGAATGAAGATCGCCATCATGGGCGCGGGGGCGCTGGGCTGTTATTTCGGCGGCCGTATCCTTCAGGCCGGCGGCGAGGTCTCGTTTATCGCCCGCGGCGCCCACCTGGAAGCGCTGCAGGCGAACGGCCTGACGATCGAAAGCCCGCTCGGCGACGCCCACATTGCGCCGGTGACGGCAAGCGACGATCCGGCTTCCATCGGCGAGGTCGACCTCGTCCTGTTCCTGGTCAAGCTCTACGATACCGAAGAGGCGGCCCGCGCGATGCGCCCCCTGCTCGGCCCGGAAACGGCCGTGCTGTCGTTCCAGAACGGCGTCGACGCCTGGCAGCGGATCGGGGCGATCGTCGGCAGCGAGCGGGTAATCGGCGGCACCGCCTACATTCCGGCGGATATCCGCGCGCCGGGTATCGTCCGCCACAGCGGCGGCTTCGCCAGGCTTACCTTCGGCGAGTTCGACGGAACCGCGAGCGAACGCGGCAAGGCGTTCCTCTCACTGCTGGAGAAGGCCGGCGTCGAGGCGCAACTCGTCGAGGACATCGATGTCCGCATCTGGGAGAAGTTCATCATCCTGAGCGCGCTCAGCGCCATCACCACGCTGACACGGCTACCGATCGGGCCGATCATGGCTGACGACCATGCCGCGCGGCTGTTCGAAGCGGCGCTACGCGAAACCCACGCCGTCGGCATGGCCCGCTGCCCGGGCCTTTCCGCCGACGCCGCCGACCGCCAGATGGCGGTCGCCCGGGGCTTCCCGCCGCACATGCGCGCCTCCATGCTCGACGACCTGGAGCGCGGCAAGCACCTGGAACTGCGCGACCTGAGCGGCGCCGTTGTCCGCCTCGGCGCTGAGGCCGGCGTACCGACACCGGTCCATGGGACGGTGCTCGCCGCGCTGCACCCCTACGCCGACGGCCCCCCGCAGAAGGCACAGGCAGACGCCGGCTAAAGCCTGGCGAGCCAGGTGGCGATCGGCGGAAAGGCCGCGACGACGACCAGCGCGAAGAGTGTGGCGACGACGAACGGCAGCGTCCCCCTGAAGATCTCGCCGACCGTAATGTCGGGATCGTCCATCGCCGACTTGATTGTGTAGACCGAGAGCCCGAAGGGCGGCGTGAGCAGGCCGATCTCCACCGCCACGACAGTGAGCACGCCGAACCAGATCATGTCGAAACCGGCGGCTGTGGCCACCGGCAGCGCGATCGGCAGCAGGATCAGCATGATCGATATGGAATCGATCAGGCAGCCCAGGATGATGATCAGCACCAGGTAGAGCAGCAGGAAGCCATAGGGGCCGATCGGCCCGGACAAGAGCAGGCCGGCCAGTTCGCGCGGCACGCCGGAGAGCGCCAGCATGCGGCTGAAGAAGGTCGCCGCCATGATGAGGAACAGGACCGAGACGGTGATCTGGCCGGTCTCCACCAGAAGGTTCCAGAAGCTGCGCCCGGACAGCGAACGGCGGGCGAGCGCGATCACCAGCGCGCCAAGGGCACCGACCGCGCCGGCTTCGGTCGGGTTGAGGAAACCGCCGTAGAGGCCGCCGAGCACCAGGACGATCAGGCACAGGATCGGGAACGCCTTCACCACGACCCGGCCGGCAGTGAGGTCTTCGTATGCCGCCGTGTCGTCGCCCGCCTCGAAGACGAAATCGCGGCGGATCCTCGCCAGGAGGTAGATCGTCACCGAGAAGATCAGCGCCAGCAGCAGTCCCGGCCCGACGCCGGCCAGGAACATGCGGCCGACGGACTCCTCGGCCAGCACGGCGTAGACGATCATCAGCAGCGACGGCGGGATCAGCATGCCGAGCACTGACGAGCCGGCCACCACGCCGGTCGCGAACTTGCGTGTATAGCCGTGCCGGGTCATTTCCGGAACCGCCACCCGGCTGAACACCGATGCGGACGCGATGGAGATGCCTGTGATCGACGCGAAGACGGCGTTGGCGAACACGGTAGCGATACCGAGCCCGGCGAGCAGGCGGCGGAGAACGCGCTGGAAGACGTCGAACGTGTCCTTGCCGACGCCGGAGACGGTGACCAGCAATCCCATCAGAACGAACAGCGGTACGACCGCGAAGAGATATTCGCGCAGGCTGTCGTTCGCGACCTGGCCGATCATCCTGAGCGCGATGGTGTCGCTGCGGATGCCGGCGACGCCGAGGAACGACACGCACAGCATCGCCACGCCGATCGGCATGCCGATATAGATCAGCACGAGCAGGCCGATAATGGCGATGATGCCGATCTCGAGCGGGCTCATGCCTTCGCTTCCCGACCGGCGGCGACGCGAAGGGCCGACCAGACACGGATCGCGAACTGCACGGCCGCAACGAACACGCCGACAAGAATCAGCACGCGGAACGGCCATGTCTGGACGGTCGCGATCCCCGTCACTCCGATATATTCGTGCGAGGCATAATCCTTTTCCAGGATCCGGATCGTCGACCAGCCGATCGCGCCGACGGCGGCCGCGCCGACCAGGTCGAAAGCCGCCGACAGAAGCGCGCCGACGCGCGGCCGCGACCTGCAGAAGGGCACGAAGAAGATCTCGGTGCGCGCAAGCCGGTCGGCGCGCACGGTGGCGGCAAGCTGGAGATAGACGATCATCACCAGCATGAGGGCGCCGAGTTCGGAGACCAGCGGCAGCGAGGCGCCCATCGTGTTGCGCGCCACGACGTCGGCGGCGATGACAAGCATCAGGAGGCCGATCAGGATGGTGCCAAGGGCCGCCAGTCCGTCGACCGCCCGGGCCCAGAGCCGGGCAACGACGCCGGCCCGGCGCCCCGCCCGCGGGGCGCCGCGCTCGTCCTGGCGTGCAGTCACACCCCGGTTTCCCGGCTTAGAGCTCTTCGTCCCAGTTGCGCACCGGCTTTTCGCCGCGTGCCCTGACACCGTCGAGATAGGCCTTCAGGAATTCCCGCGCCGGGATACCGCGCGCTTCCAGGTCGTCGGCCCATTCCTTTGCGATATTGGGCATCGCCGTCACCCAAGCCTCTCGGTCTTCCTGCGACATCGGCGTGATGGTGACCGGAGGATTCTGCCCGGCGCCGATCTCCACCATCTTGTTGAGTACCGCCTCGTGGCGTTTCAGCAGGTCCTCGCCGTGGCTCTTGGTGTAGTACTTGCCGGCCTCGATCATGGCGTTCTGCACCTCTTCCGGCAGACCGTCCCATGTGTCGCGGTTGATCGCCACGGCGCCTGAATAGGCAACGCCCATGTCGACACGGGTGATGTATGGCGCGACCTCGTAGATCTTCGCGGGCAGCACGCCGAGCGCCAGCGATAGCACGCCGTCGGACACGCCGGTCTGGATGTCCGTGTAGAAGGTGGTGAGTGCACCGTCCACGGCGTTGGCGCCGGTGCCGCGCAGCCAGTTGCCGAGCACGCCGGGCGCCGACAGCTTCATGCCGTTCATCGCCTTGAAACCGTCCAGCGGCGCCTTGGTGTAGAGGTCGTAGCCGTCTGTTCCGGTAAAGCCGAGTACCTTCAGGTTATGCTGCTCCCATTCGTTGCGGAACGCCTCGTTGGTCTCGAAAAGCTCTTCCATCACGGCAAGCTGGACGACCGGGTTGTTTGTCGAGAAGGGCGCGTAGCTCGACGCCTGGCTGAGCGGCAGCTTGGCCGCCTCGAGGAACGAGAACACCCAGCCGACATCGGTGATACCTTCCTCGACCGAGGTCAGCGTGGCATTGGCCTTGTAGAGCTGGCCGCCGAAGGCCTCGTTCCACTCGATCTTGTGGTTGCCAGTCTCGGCGAGGATCTCGTCGGTGCGCGCCATGAAATGGGTCTTGATCATGCCGACCCACGGGATCACCGTCGGATGGCTGGACGCCACGGTCAGGTTGATCGTCTCTTCCGCGGCGAGTTGTCCCGGCAACGCCAGTACGCCGGCTGCAAGCAGTCCCAGCAATTTCCTCATCTCATCCTCCCTGTGATTTCTTCACCGTATGGAGCGAACGGGGCCGGTTCTTGTTGTGCCCTCGTCGATCCGCAACAGACGTTTGCGCAGTCCCGGTACGACCCTCCGGCGGCTCACCATGTCCGCCCTGGCGGAGGGTCGGCGCGACCCTGTTTTTCGCATTGCGCAAAAAAATTCCCTTGCCGAAAACTAGGTCTCCAATTAGCGTTGCGTCAAGATTGAACGTCGCAGCTTGCCTCAATTTCTCCGCTGGCGGCAATCCCTGCGACAGCTCATCGCCGGGAGGAAAAGATGCGCGATATCAACCAGTTTTCGATCACCGGTGCCGTCAAGGATTCGTTCCGGACGGAGCCCGGAAGCCGTTTCGAGTTCCTCCTCCAGAAGTTCATCGACCACCTGCACGACTATACGCGCGAGGTGAACCTGACCCACGAGGAATGGATGGGCGTGCTCAACTTCCTGTACGATTGCGGGAAGATCTCGACGCCGGAACGGCACGAATTCATCCTGCTTTCCGACGTGCTCGGCTTCTCCTCGCTGGTCGACATGATCAACACGCGCGGCGGCGCGACGGAGGGCTCGAACCTCGGCCCCTTCTACCTGGACGATGCGCCGGTGAAGCCGCTCGGCGCCGACCTCTCCGACGGCCGCGACGGGGCGAAGGTCCTCGTCCACGGCAAGGTCACCGACACTTTGCACAAGCCGCTGCCCGGCGCCATCGTCGATACCTGGCAGGCCGATGCCAGCGGCACCTACCCGATCCAGGAGCAGGACCAGGGGCAGGACAAGTACGACCTGCGCGGCAAGTTCACCGCCGACGATGAGGGCCGCTACTATTACACCACCGTGCTGCCGAAGCCGTACACCGTTCCCTATGACGGACCGGTCGGAAACCTACTGAGAGCCGGCAACCGCCACGCCTGGCGCGCCGCGCATCTCCACTACATCGTCCGCGCGCCGGGCATGAGTTCCATCACCACCGAGATCTTCTTCGCCAACACCGAATATCTCGACAATGACGCCGTCTTCGGTGTCCGCAACTCGCTGATCGCCAAGGTGGAGCCGATCAAGGACCCGGACAGTCTGGAGTTCGATCTAGATATCAAGCCGGACGCCGTGTGCGCGTTCGATTTCGTGCTTGCGCCGGAAGGCTGAGGCTTGCGGCCGGGCGTCGAAAAGCCTGCCGAATTCGTCGAGGCGCTGGCCAAGGGCCTCGCGATACTGGAATCCTTCGACGCCGCCCACCCGGAAATGACGCTGAGCGAGGTCGCCCGCTCCGTCGGACTGTCGCCGGCGGCGGCGCGGCGCAGCCTGATCACGCTGTCGGCGCTCGGCTATGTCGGGCGGACGGGCAAGCGCTTCCACCCCAAGCCCAAGGTGATGACGCTCGGCTCGACCTTCTATTTTTCCGCCAGGATCGACGAATTGCTGCAGCCGGACCTCAAGGCTCTGGTCGAACGGTTCGGCGACGCTTCGTCCGTCGGCACCCTGTCCGATCATGACGTGATCTACGTTGCCCATTATTCGGTGCAACGCGCGCACCGGGTAATGGCGGTGATCGGCGCGCGCTATCCGGCCTACGCCACGTCGATCGGCCGCGTGGTGCTCGCCGCCCAGCCGCCCGACGCGCTCGACGCCTATCTCGCCCGACTGGCGCCGGAGCCGCTGACGGCGAAAACGCTGACCGATCCGTGCGCCTTGCGCGAGGAGATCGGCCGCGTCCGCGAGAACGGCTATGCGACGACGGTCGACCAGCTCGACTACGGCATCACGGCGCTGGCGGTTCCCGTGCGCAATAGCCAGGGCGTCACCGTCGCCGCGCTCAATTCGTCCGGCTATTCCGGCGTCGTGACGCCGGAGAGCCTGGTCGCCGAACGCCTGCCCGAACTGAGGGCTGCCGCCGCGCGCATCACCCGCAAGATGGCCCGGTTCCCGATCCTGGAATCGATGCTCGGGCCGCAACTCGATTTTCTGCAGAGGAACAGAGGCCATGTGCAGACTGTGTGACCCGAACAAGCCCGACCTGCCCTGCCCCGTCAGCGGGGCATCCGTGGACGCCGGCAGCGCGGACCCC
>DATHRP010000321.1:0-7669 GCA_035465195.1 Afifellaceae bacterium
TCACCTCGGCGGCAGCGATCTCCTCAAGCCCGGCTGCGACCATGCCAGCTTCCTCCGCGCGCGCGCGGGTCGCGGCGCTGCGGCCTTCGGGCATGGTGAACACGCGGGCGCCGTGGGCAGACAGGACACTGCCCAGCCCGGCACCCATCTCGCCTGCTATCGGGATCGCGATCGTGCGTGGCACGGGATCTCCATTGGCTACCTCGCTTCACGATACCCGGCCAGGCGGCGGTCCGTCGATGCCCGCGCGGCGTTTTCGACCTATTTCGCTTAGCAGACCGGTCCGCTTGTGGGATAATTATCTGTTTTGATCGTTGGCGGACAACCTCTGCAACACCCGGTCCGCCCAACAGCACGGAGGACAAAATGCGTGTTGCAAGTCTCGCCCGGCTCGGAACCGTGATCGCCATCGCGTTGTTCGGATTGAACGCCGGACATGCAGTGGCCAATGATGCGCAACCGGCTGAAATCGACACGATCCGAAAGGCGCTGTCGAAGTACGAGGATCCATATGTTGCCGTACGCGATCTCTACCTGTCGACCGTTGGATGCGTTCACTATGACGGGACCAAGATGGAAGGCCATATGGTTTATCCCGAAGGCGCAATGGGAATCCACTTCGTCAACGTCACCGTCAAGGGGCCGCCCGACCCCATGAAGCCGAACGTGCTCCTGTATGAGCCGGTCAACGGCAAACTGAAACTCGTGGGCGCGGAATGGCTCGTGCCCGCAAGCACCACCAATGAGCGGCCAAGCCTGTTCGGCCAGCCGTTCCAAGGTCCGATGGAAGGCCACGAACCGCTTATCCCGCAAACGTTTCACCACTACGACCTGCATGTGTGGCTATTCAAGGACAACCCGCTGGGCATGTTCAGCCCGACCAACCCGAATGTGAAGTGTGACGGGGCGGAATATCCGATCCTGGAAATGCCGACGAAGCTGGTGCAGAGCCAATAAGTCCGCCCGGCACTCGCGGCCTAAGCCTTGCGCATGCGGTAGATGCCGACGTCGATGGTGCCGGCGTCGAAGCCGGCCTCGCAATAGGCGAGGTAGTAGAGCCACCGGCGGCGGAAGTTTTCGTCGAAGCCGAGCTTCGCGATTTTCGGCCAGGCCTCCTCGAACCGGTTGCGCCATTCGCGCAACGTGCGGGCATAGGACCTGCGGAAGTGTTCGCGGTGGTCGATCCGGAGACCGACGGCCCGGGCCTGCTCTTCCATGATCGTCTTGGTGGGCAGCATGCCGCCCGGGAAGATATAGCGCTGGATGAAGTCGGCGGTCCGCCGGTAATCGTCGAACAGGGCCTCGTCGATGGTGATCGCCTGGACGACCGCGCTGCCTCCGGACACCAGCCGGTCGGCAAGACAGCGGAAATAGTCGGGCCAGTATTCCTCGCCGACGGCCTCGATCATCTCGATCGAGACGATATGGTCGAACCGGCCGCCGGTGTCGCGGTAGTCCCGCAGCACGAACGTGCAACGGTCCTGCAGGTCTTTCTCGGCCGCCTGCTTGCGGGCAAGTTCGAGCTGTTCGCTCGACAAAGTGAGGCCGGTGACGTGCGCGCCGTGCCTTTCCGCCGCGAGCCTTGCGAACGCGCCCCAGCCGAAGCCGATCTCCAGGATCGTCTCGCCGCCGGAAAGCTCCAGGAGCTCCAGGATCCGCCGCAGCTTGGCCGTCTGCGCCTCGTGCAGCGACATCGCCTCGTGCGCGTAGAGGCCGCTGGAATAGACCATGTCGGGATCGAGCCAGAGACGGAAGAACTCGTTGCCGAGATCGTAGTGCTCGGTGATGTTGCGCCGGCTGTTGCTGCGCGAATTCCGCCGCGAGCGGTGGGCTGCGCGGTCGCTGCGGCCGACCCGAAGCATGTATTGACCAGAGCGCCTGAACCGCTGCCAGTTGTCCAGGATGAAATGGAAAAGACCGGTCAGGTCCGAGCAGTCGATGTCCTGGTCCATATAGGCTTCGGCGAAGCCGTTGGCGCCGCGCCGCAGCACCTTCCAGAGCGCCCTGTAGGTCTTCAGGGTCACGGTCGGATGATCGTCTTCCCGGCTGCTGCCGAACGTCGACCTGTGTCCGCTGGGAAACACGACGGTCAGGGCCCCGGTCAGCGGCTCGCCCAACAGGCGCCTGACGCCCCAGCGGACAGGCAGGGCCAGCGGATCGGGTGATCCGATCTTCCTGACCGCTTCGCCTGTCGCCGGTTTGCCGGGCATATCAGGATCCTTCTTCAGGGACTCCGACATAGGTGATCGGTTTTTCCGGCGGCGGCGGTCGGCTGACGGTCCTGAGACCCTTCAGCCACAAGCGGGCAGCCTCGTAGTGGATCCCGGCGATCACCTTCACCGTCATCCACCCCGTACGGCCAAGGGCACGGAGCAGGCCGGCGTCGCTCAGGTCCGAACGCCGGCCGCGGAAATGCGCCCTCAACAACGGCCCCTTATCGTTCTTCAAAGCGACACCCACCGTCAAGTCCTCGCCGAGGGGCGTGACGCGGAAGCTGTAGTCGCCTTCCACGGCGTTGAACGGCGAAACGTAGAAGGTCTTGCGGCAATTCTGGGCGATCAGGCCGTTGTCGCCGGCCTCCGCCGGCAGGACATAGGTCTTGCGCTCGCCGAAGGTGTTGTTGACCTCGTAGACGGTGAGCCGGATCCGGTCTTCGGCGTCGAGGCCGAAATAGACCGTCAGCGGGTTGAAGGCATAGCCGAGGATCCGCGGATAGCACAGCATGGCGAAGCGGCTGATCGTACCGGCCAGACCCGCCTCGGCGGCGACGCGCCGGAGATACGCGGAGATCGCGGTTCCGTCGCCGTGATCCCGGTCGTACAGGCTGAACAGGTTGAAGCGGTTATAGGAAAACAGCCTGAGCCGCCGGTCGAGGGGTTCCAGCGAGTCGCAGTCGAACAGGACGGCGAACACCCTGTACTGCAGGCTGTGTCGTTTCGGCCTGACGCGGGCGTGGACGACCGTGCCATTGTAGATCGCGCTGCGATCCGTTTTCATTCCGCCGCCTCTATGCCAGGCAGTTCGGGAAGCGCGATGCGGGCGGGCAGCCCCGACGCACCCCAGGGCCGCCTTGTGCCGCCCAGCTGTTCGGCGACGGCGAGGCCGCTCTGGACGCCGTCTTCGTGGAAGCCGTAACCGAAATAGCTGCCGCAATACCAGGTCCGGTGCAGGCCCTGGATCGCCCAGAGATGCTTCTGGGCGTCCAGCGCCGCATTGTCGAAGACCGGGTGGTCGTAGTCGAACTCCGCGTCCACGGCCTTGGGGTGGATCGGCTCGTGCGGGTTGAGCGTCACGAACAGGTTGGTGCCGGTCGCCAGCGGCTGAAGGCGGTTCATCCAGTAGGTCACGCACAGGCCGTCGCCGGATGCATTGCGCTCGCTGAGATAATTCCAGCTCGCCCACAGCCGCTTGCGCCGCGGCATCCAGCGGGGGTCGCGGTGCAGAATGGCGTGGTTGGACTGATAGCCGAACGCGCCGAGCAGCTTCGCCTCGAGCGGGTCCGGCTCGTCGAACAGGCCGAGCGCCTGATCCGCGTGGGTGGCGATGACGATCTGGTCGAACGGACGGATGCCGCCCCGGGCGTCGGTGATGTGGATGTAATCGGCCTTGCGGACGACGCGGCGGGCCGGATTGCCCTTCTGCACCTCGAAGCCGCCGTCGGCGACGAGGCGGTCGATATATTCTCGGCTTCCACCCAGCACCGTGCGCCAGGCCGGCCGGTCTCGGAACTGCAGCATGCCGTGGTTGGCGTAGAACTCGACGAAGCTGCGGGCCGGAAAGTCGAGCATGGTCCGCATGTCGGTCGACCAGATCGCCGCGCCCATCGGCACGATGTGGCTGTCGACGAAGCCCCGGGAATAGCCCTCGCCGGCGAGGAACGCCCCGAGCGTGGCATCGAACGGGTAGCAGCCCAGACGATTGCGGGCGGTGCGGAAGAACCGGGAGATGTCGCGGAGCAGCCGCCAGTGGGCCGGGCGGGCGAGATTGCTGCGCTGGCCGAAGAAGCCGTCGGCGCTGGTGCCGCTATATTCGTAGGCGCCACGGTCCATAGACAGCGCGAAGCTCATCTCCGTCGGCGCGGTGTCGACACCCAGATGCCGGAACAGGGAGGTCAACTCCGGATAATTGCCCACGTTGTAGACGATGAAGCCGGTATCGACGGCAACGCGCCCGTCGAGCGTCTCGACGTCGACGGTGTTGGCATGTCCACCGAGCCTGTCGTCGGCCTCGTAGACCGTGACCTTGTGGCGCTTCGACAGCAGCCATGCTGCCGATAGTCCCGATACGCCCGCCCCCACAACGGCAATTCTCTGTTGTTCCATGTTGGCCCCTGAATCCAAGCGATGCAGGACATACGAAGGCGGAACTCCGGCGGATCACTGCCGATGCGAAATGCGCGGGTGATCCGTTTGGCCGCCCGGCACGTAAATGGCACGAGAAAACAAACGGATGGCTATCCATGGCCCTCTATCTGACCGCTTACGCCTTCACGGCCGTGATCTTCCTGGCGATCGACTTTGTCTGGCTGTCGTGGATCGCACGCAGCTTCTATTTCGACCGGCTGGGCGAGCTGCTGATGGAACGGCCGAACATGGGCGCGGCGGCGGCGTTCTATGCCGTCTACGTGGTCGGGGTGGTGATCTTCTCCGTGGCGCCGGCCCTGAAGGCGGACTCAGCCGCGCATGCACTCATCTACGGCGCCCTGTTCGGGTTCTTCGCCTATGCGACGTACGACATGACCAACTTCGCGACGCTGCGCAACTGGCCGCTGGCGGTTTCGCTCGTCGACATCGCCTGGGGCACAGTGCTGACCGGTGTGGCGGCGACCGGTGGCTTTCTGGCCACCAGGGCGCTGTTTCATGCCTGAAGCCCGGCAATGCATTGTCGGGTATTGGAACTTGGCCTAGAACGGCCTTTCCCGTGGCTGTTCCGAGTCTCCCGTGTCCGAACAAATTGCCCTTCCCCGGCGCAAGCCGTCCATCTGGTCGCTGATCGCGATTTCGATGATCTCCCCGATGGGAATTACTGTCATCGTGCCGTCGATGCCGGGCCTGCAGACGGCCTTCGACGCGGATTACGCCACAGTCCAGCTGACGCTGTCGCTTTACCTGCTGGCGGTCGCCGTCGCCCAACCCTTCATCGGCATCTTTTCCGACCGGTTCGGCCGGCGGCCGGTGCTGCTCTGGGGCCTCGTCCTCTTCGTGGCGGCAAGCCTGATGGCCGTCGCCGCGCCGAACATCGAGACGGTCGTCCTGATGCGCCTGCTGCAGGGCGTGGGCGGCTGCACCGGCATGGTGCTCGGCCGGGCGATCATCCGCGATCTCTACGACCGGAGGCAGGCAGCCAGCATGATCGGCTATGTGACGATGGCGTTCGCCGTGGCACCGATGGTCGCGCCGTCGATCGGCGGCCTGCTGCAGGAGCAGTTCGGCTGGGAGGCGATCTACTGGTTCCTCGGCATTTCCGGCATCGTCTGCCTCACCATCGCATGGCTCGATGTCAGCGAGACCAACCACAACCAGACCGAAAGCATCGGTATCGGCGGCATGCTGCGCGATTTCGGCAGCCTGCTGGGCGATACCGAATTCGTGCTGTTTGCGGCAAGCGGAACGCTGGCGGCCGCGGTGTTCTTCGCCTTCATCGGCGGCGTCCCCTTCGTTTCGGAATTCATCCTGAACCTTTCGCCAACGACATACGGCCTCTGGTTCGCCCTGACGCCGGCCGGCTATTCGCTGGGCAATTTCATCGCCGGGCGCTTTGCCGAGCGGATCGGCGTACTGCGGCTGATCCTGCTGGGCTCCGGCATGCTGCTGGTGCCGATCGTCCTGCTGATCGCCCTGTTCGGCCTCGGATATGCCAGCGCGGCGGCCCTGTTCTTCCCGATGTTCCTGGTCGGCCTGTCGAACGGGATCACGCTGCCCGGGGCCATTGCCGGCGCGATCAGCGCCAGGCCCGACATGGCGGGCGCGGCATCGGGCCTGATGGGATCGTTGCAGACCGGCACCGGAGCGGCCTTTTCGGCGATCGCCGGGGCGGCCTTGGCCGGCGGCACCTCTGCCATGCCGCTTTTCCTGCTGATGGGCGTGGCGGCCGCCGCGTCGCTCGTCTGCGCGGTGATGATTTCCCGTATGCCGGCGGACCGGGCCTGAATGCTCTCAGGTGCGGTCCGGCCGCGCGGCGTGCGGGCCGAGCGACTGGAATGTGAACAGGTGGGCGCCCTCGCCGTCGGTCACGGGCATCGGCTTCAAGCGGATGGTGCCCGGCGCGCTTTCGGCCGCGCGCTCCGTCAGGTAGGCGCTGAGGGCGGCAAGGCCGGCGGTTGCCCGTCGCCGGTTCTCGACGACGGCGATGCCCGGCCGGGTCTCCTCCCTCAGATCGGGGACCGAAAAATCGGGTATGCGGGACCGCAGCACGTCGGTCGCGCGTCGCAGCGTCTCCTCAGCGCTTGCCGGCTGGCCGCGGTCGATATGAACGGCGGCGCTGTTCAGCAGGATCGCCTCATAGAGGTCGAACTGGGCCGTCGGCACCAGGTTGACCGCCGCCTCGGCCTGGCGGAGCTGTTCCAGCGCCTCATCGAACCGCCCTGCCCGGCGCAGCTGCCCGGCCATGTTGTTGGCGAGCGCCGCAAACTGGAGCTGGTCGTTGCCCGGAAGCTGCCGGAAGCGGCTGAGCAGGCCCAGACCGAAGGAAGCCGCCCCCGGCGCATCATTCAGGAGCAACGTCTCCAGCCGCTGCAAGTGCCGCACCGATCCGTCCGAGGCGAGGATCCCGGCCGTCTTGGCGTCGATCTCGCCGGTTTCGGCCAGGCCGTGATCGGCCTGGAATTCGCGGAGCGCGGCCAAGGTGCGCTGGCCTAGAACACCATCGACCGGCCCGGCCGCGTAGCCGAGACCGTTGAGGCGCCTCTGCAGCAGCGCGGCGTCGCTCATCAGCTCGCCGGCGTCGAAACTGCGGCGCACCTGGCGGGCCAGTTCCGCGTCGGCCGCGGTATAGGCCAGCGCGATCAGCCCCCGGTAGGTGCCGTCAGGCGCGAAATCGTTGGCCATCAGAACCTGGCCGACGGCGTCGCAAAGCTGGCAACCGATCGTGACGGGATAGGAGAAGACGAAACGCTGACCGCCGTCCGGCATCAGCCTGTAGGCCTCGAAACGGGGGGCGAACTGGATGGCGGCCTCGTCGTGCTCCTGGCGGATCCGGGCGAAGCCTGGGTCGTCGATCGACACCTTGAGGACGTCTCCGGCCCGCATGGCGACGGCCTGCGGATCGCCGTTGACGAGCGCGTACTCGACCAGCCCGCCGGTATTGTAGGGATAGCCGACGGAGACGAGGTCGACCTTGCCGTATTCGGTGAACGAGTTGACATAGGTGCCGATCAGTCCCGACTTCTCCAGAGCATAGGCGGCCCGCAGGGCCTGAGCCGGCGCGCCGTAGGCGTCGAGGCAGGCGAGCACGTTGCGGCAGCCGCGCAGGCGCGTCGACGACCAAGCCGATTGGGGACCGGCAATATCGGAGCCGGACAGGCCATCTTCCAGCCATTCCGGCAAGCCCGCGGCCAGCCGCGTAGCGCTGACGGCGCGCCAGTTGTAGAGCTCGCCGATGAAAGAATCGGCCCTCGCGTCGAACGGCACTTCCGGCGGCCCGTTTCCGGCCTGCTCGGCCACCGCCTTGC
>DATHRP010000322.1:0-3902 GCA_035465195.1 Afifellaceae bacterium
GATCTCGGCCAGTTCGTCGGCGCGCTCCAGGATGCGGGCGACGTCGTCCTGCGGCAGGTCGACGACCTCGGGGATCAGCAGGCCCTGCCGCGGCACCGGTTCGCCGGCCAGCGCGGCCTTCAGTCGCTCGTAGACGATGCGCTCGTGCGCGGCGTGCTGGTCGACGATGACCAGACCGTCATCGGTCTGGGCGACAATATAGTTCTCGTGCAGTTGCGCCCGCGCAGCGCCGAGCGGATGGGCGGCCGCCGGCTCCGACGCGCCTTCGTCCGGGCCGCTCCGCGCCGTCGGACTGTCGAGGCCGGCAAGTCCCGCCTGCGCCCGGAACCCGGCCTGCCCGCTTTCGGAAAGCCCGCCGCCGTAGCCCTCCGGCGCGGCCCAACCGGCTAAGGCGGCAGAGCCGGCCCGTCCGTCGAAACGGGGCGCCCGCATCGCGGCCGCGGCACTACCATTGCCTGGATCGGCACGAAAGGCTGCGACGGTTTCGCTGCCGCCGGTCGAGGCCGCACGGGCGCCGTGGCCGGCCAGCGCCTGGCGAACCGTGCCGATGATCAGCGCGCGGATATTGCCGGGATCGCGGAACCTCACCTCGGCCTTCGCGGGGTGGACGTTGACATCGACCTGGAGCGGATCGAGCTCGATGAACAGCACGACCACCGGGAAACGGTCCCGCGCCAGCACGTCGGAATAGGCGGCGCGGAGTGCCGCGGTGAGTTGCCGGTCCTTCAATGGCCGGCCGTTGACGATCATGAACTGGCTCAGCGAATTGGCCCGGTTGTAGGTCGGCAGGCTGGCGAAACCGGTCAGCCGCGCGCCCTCCCGCTCGCCGGTGAGCGCCATGGCATTGTCGGCGAACTCCTTTCCCAGCACCTGCCCGACCCGCTCCATCACCGGGTCGTCGCCGCGCGCTGCGGCCAGGTCGAGGGACGGCCCGTCGGCGCCGGACAGGGTGAAGCGCACATGCGGGTGCGCCAGCGCCAGGCGCCTGACGACGTCGGCCACGGCGCCGGCCTCGGCGCGGTCGGTGCGCAGGAATTTCAGCCTCGCAGGCGTGGCGAAAAACAGGTCGCGCACCTCGACGCGCGTGCCGCGGTCCCAGCTTGCCGGCTGCGGCTCGCCGATCCGGCCGCCGTCAACCGCGATCGACCAGGCATGGCTCTCGTCGGCGTGGCGCGACACGATGTCGAGGCGGGCAACTGCGCCGACCGATGCCAGCGCCTCGCCGCGGAAGCCGAGCGTGCCGATCCGGCTCAGATCGTCGTCGGCGAGCTTGGAGGTGCAATGGCGGGCGACGGCGAGCGGCAGTTCGGCCTTCATCATTCCGCGGCCGTCGTCGGAGACGCGGGCCAGGCTCTTGCCGCCGCCGGCGGTCACCACCTCGACATGGCCGGCGCCGGCATCGAGGGCGTTCTCAACCAGTTCCTTGACGACGCTGGCCGGCCGCTCGACGACCTCGCCGGCGGCGATTCGGTTGATGATGTGGTCGGGCAGGACGCGGAGTGTCACGTCATCCTCTTCCGGCGCCGGGCAATGCATTGGCACGGGGGAATCGGCGCGGCAAAACCACCGTTACCGGAGTTTCGCTCATACGGACGTCAGGCGGAAGACAGGTTATCCCCAGCCGGCCGCTCCCGATCCGTGGAGATTATTGCCGGTTGCGGTTGCGCCAGTTGAACAGCTTGGCGAAGAACGAGCCGGACCCTTCGCCGTCGATGTCGTCGAATTCCTCCGGCGCCGTCTCGGCCGGCTGGCTGTAGGCCGTCGGCGGATCGGTCAGATAGCGCCGTTCGTTGGAATTGTAGCCCTCGGCATCGGCGATCGCGGCCTTGAACTTCTTACGCTGGTCGCGGTTGCGCAGATCTTCAATATGGGCGTACTGCGACGCCTTTTCGGGATCGTAGCTGGCCGGACGCTGATCGGCAGGCAATGCGCCGACCATCGGCTGCAGCCGGCGCACATAGGCCTGGTCGGTCCGGCTGGTCGGGCCAAGCGGGTCCTCGACCTTGGTACCCGGCGAGCCCGGCTCCACCGGCCAGTCCGGATCGGCGGCACTCGCCTGCTGCAACGGCTCCGGCAAGGTGGCCGCCGGCGGCATGACGAGCGGCGCGCGCGGATCGTAGCTGATCTTTTCCCTCTTCTGCCCGGAAAGACCCGTGGTAACGCCCTTGAGCATGGAGATTTCCGGTGCCTCGCCGGTGCCATAGGTCGTCATCGACATGCAGCCGGAAACGGCCATGCTCATTGCGAAGAGCACGGTTCCGGTCAAGATCGTCTTCATCACCGATATCTGACGCATAGCTTACCCAGGCAATTCCGTTTGCGTGTCCCGCTGAGGCCGGACTGCGCAAAACCCCGTTCGCAGTCCATTCGGTTGCCGCCTATAGCACATAAGTCCGCAGTTTGCGAACCCGCCACGAGCCGGCAACCGATCACAGTTGGTGTCCGCTTGTCATTGATCTGCGGCTTTTTCAGGGCGGTCCAGCCACCAGGAATAGAGGATCGCGGCGAAGCCGGCGCAGATCCAGACATCGGCCAGGTTGAAGACGTACCACTCATACCCGCCATAGTGGAGCAAGAAATTGTCCTGCACCGCGCCATGGCGCAACCGGTCGATCACGTTGGAAACGCCGCCGCTGGCGATCAGTCCGGCGCCCACCGACACCAGCCGGCTGCCGCTGGTCCACAGCCACCAGGAAAAGAAGGCGGACGCGGCCAGGCCGACGGCAATCAGCAGCCAGCGTCCGAGGTCGGAATCCTGGGTGAACAGGCCGTAGCTGACACCCTCGTTCCACACGAGCACCCAGTCGAACACCGGCAGCACGGGCACCCGCTCGCCCTGCACGATGCCGAACGGGCCGAGCATGTACCATTTATGGAGCTGGTCGGCGGCCAGGCCGAGAATGGCGACGACCAGGCCTGCCTGTCTCGCGGCCTTCAAGCCCCGCTACTCCGCGGCCAAGCCGGCCGCCTCGAGCTCGCGCATGGCGGCCGCGTCGCGCGGGGAGATGTCCGGATAATCGGGATCGGAGCCGACCTCGGGCAGTATCTTCCAGGAGCGGGCGCATTTTCGGCCCTCCGCCCTGCCCGGAACGACCGCAACACCGGAAACCTCCGGCATGCGGAAGGCGTCATCCGGTCCCTCACCACGCTCCAGTCGCGCCTGGCTGGTGATGGCGATCTCGGCCAGGTCGATGCCGTCCATGGCGCTGAAGATCGCGTCGTCGCTGACATAGACCGTCGGCGCCGCCTCCAGCGACGAGCCGATGCGCTTCTCCTGGCGCTCGATCTCCAGCGCGCCGGTGACGACCCGCCGCAAATCGCGGACCATGTCCCACCTGGATTCAAGCTCGGTATCGCGCCAGGAAGCCGGCACGTCGGCGAAATCCTCCAGGTGGACACAGGCGGTTTCGCCGTGGCGGGCGATCCATGCCTCCTCCATCGTGAACGGCAGGCACGGCGCCAGCCATTTGACCAGGCCGTCGAACAGCCGGTCGATCACCGTCAGAGCGGCACGGCGCGTGACCGACGAGATCGGATCGCAATAAAGCGCGTCCTTGCGGATATCGAAATAGAAGGCCGAAAGGTCGACTGTCATGAAATTGAACAGAGCGGCGAAGACGCGCTTGAAGTCGAACGCGTCGTAGCTGCTGCGCACCAGCGCGTCGAGACGCGCCAGTTCCGACAACATCAGCCGTTCCAGTTCCGGCATTTCCGGCTCGGCCACCGCATCGTCGACGCGATAGTGGGCGAGCGAGCCCAGCATCCAGCGGATCGTGTTGCGCAGCTTCCGGTAGGCGTCGACATTCGTCTTGATGATCTCCGGCCCGATCCTGAGATCCTCGGTGAAATCGGAGGAGGCGACCCAGAGCCGCAGGATGTCGGCGCCGGACTGGTCGATCACC
>DATHRP010000323.1:0-2799 GCA_035465195.1 Afifellaceae bacterium
GTCGCCTCGCGGCCGTGAAGCCATCACACCAACCCTTTCACCGTAACCAGCGAAGAGTTGCTGTGAATTGACGCAGAACTGAACACTTACATTTCGGCAGTTCGTTTCGCAGAAGAAGAGCGGCTGAGAATGAGCGCCGAGGTTGGGCATACCCGCCGGAGCGTTTTCCATCCGGCCCGATCCCTAGCAGGCTGTTGAAGAAGGAGGCGACTTGGCGGACGAAGGCTGGCGCATCGCGGTATTTTCCGGGAATATTTCCTCTCGAGGCTCGGCCTTGCGTGCGGTGAAGGGTTTGGCGAAAGCGGGGATTGTTTCCATCAGCCGGTCTCCGCGAGGAGCTTGGGTAGTCGGACAAGATTGTAGGCCGCTGCGGCGAAGGTAAAGGCCCATCCGACACGATCGACGCCTCGGAACTTCGTCTTCTCCTGACCGGCGACCGTCTTGATCCAGCCGAACGCCTCCTCGATGCGCTTGCGGATACGCTGGCTGACCGCATAGCCGGAATGCCGCGTCGTCCGGCCATCGATCGCCGAGCACCGATTGCTGGTGTTCTGCGCCACATGCGGCGTCACGTTCATCGAACGCAGTTCGTTGACGAAGTCGGCGCTGTCGAAGCCCTTGTCGCCGCCCAGCGTGATCGGCCGCGGTCGGTCTGCATAGGGCTCGATCATGTGAAGTGCCGCTACCCGCTCGGCATGCCCGTCGGCTTCTGTCAGGCAGGCATCGACGAGAAGCCCCGAGCGGTTCTCCATCAGCCCGTGACCGATAAAGCACAACCTAGCCTCCTTGCCCGGGCCCTTGCGGTAGAGCCGGGCGCCGGGATCGGTGGTCGAGGAATGGGTCTGGTTCGACCGCTTCTTGCCGTGGAAGTCGGCCTCGGGGTTGCGTCCGCCACCGGCCGCTGAACCGTCGTCGCTCCCATCTCTCGGTTTGAAGCTCTTCATCGAAGCCCATGCCTCGATCAGCGTCCCGTCAACCGAGAAGTGATCGCTCGACAGAAGCCGCTTCACCCGTGGCTGAGCCAGAACCGCCGCCAGGAACTTCGCAGCGATGTCACCCTCCAGCAGACGGTCGCGGTTCTTCGAGAAGGTCGAGTGATCCCAGGCCGCGTCATCCACTCCGATCCCGACGAACCAGCGGAACAATAGGTCGTACTCCAGCCGCTCCATCAGCTGCCGTTCCGAGCGGATCGAGTAGAACGCCTGCAAAAGCATGGCGCGAAGCAGCTTCTCCGGCGGGATCGACGGCCGTCCGATCGGCGCATAAAGGGCAGCGAAGTCTCGCTCCAAACCCTCCAGTGCCTCATTGACAACCGCCCGGATCGCTCGCAACGGATGATCCCGCCGAACCCGCGCCTCAAGATCTACGTAGCTGAACAACTCGCCCGACCGCTCGTCTTCGCCGCGCATCATCAAACCTCCGAATCAGATCGAAGGCATGGAATCACTCAATCAGCCCAGCCGCGAGACCCTTCTTCAACAGCCTGCTAGTGCACTGACACAATCATAGGATTCACAAAGGTGTTTGGCCGTGCGATTCTGGAGGCATGGCCCAGACCGTCTGTGTGATCCTTGGAGCCGATGACCGCGAGCGACTGGCAGCGATCGTCGGCGATCGTCGCCGTCCGCTGAAGCACGTGCAGCGCGCCCGCATCGTGCTTCTGTCGGCGGAGCGGTTGCCGGTTCTCCAAGTAGCGCGTCGCGTCGGCGTCAGCCGACCGGCGGTGTGGCGCTGGCAGCAGCGCTACGGCGAAGAAGGCATCGACGGTCTTCTGCGCGACAAGACCCGCCCGCCAGGCAAACGTCCGTTGTCGCCGGCAACCATTGCCAAGGTGCTGGCGCTGACCTGTTCCGAGCCGCCGGGCGAGATGACCCACTGGACCGGACGTGCCGTCGCCAAGGCCGTCGGCATCTCCTTGCGGGCGGTGCAGCGCATCTGGGAGACACATCGCCTCCAGCCCCACCGCATCCGCACCTTCAAGCGCTCTAACGATCCGGCCTTTGCCGAGAAGGTCACCGACATTGTTGGTCTCTACATGAGCCCGCCGGCCCATGCCGTCGTGCTGTCGATCGATGAAAAGAGCCAAATCCAGGCTCTCGACCGCCAGGGCTGCCGCTGAAGCCGGGGAAAACCGGAACGATGACGCATGACTACAAGCGGCACGGCACCACCACCCTGTTCGCCGCACTCGACGTGCTCGACGGCACGGTGCTCGGCCGATGCATGCAGCGCCATCGCCATCAGGAGTTCATCCGCTTTCTCAACGCCGTCGAGGCAGCGGTGCCGGCCGGCAAGCTCGTCCACGCCATTGCCGACAACTACGCCGCCCACAAGCATCCGAAGGTCCGTGCCTGGCTCGCCCGACATCCGCGCTGGACATTCCACTTCACCCCGACCTCGGCCTCCTGGCTCAATGCCGTGGAGACTTTCTTCTCTGCGCTCACCCGACCGCGGCTCAAACGCGGCGCCTTCAGATCGATCGTCGACCTCCAGGCCGCCATCAACCGCTACATTGCCGAGCACAACGACGATCCCAAGCCCTTCGTTTGGACCAAGTCCGCCAATACAATCCTCGCCAAAACCGCCCGCATCAATGTACCTTCCGTATGAGTCACTGCACTAGCAGCGCCAAGCAGAAACTTGCCTCACTTTGGAATTCGTAGTGGACCTTCATGGGAGGGCGGCGATGTCTGCACGGTCTGCACGGTTTCTTTTGATTGGGGCATTGGTATTCTCGGCGGCGCAGCAACTTGCGCAGTCGGGCGTGGCAGATGAACTCCCCGACGGGGAGGGCAGAGA
>DATHRP010000324.1:0-7800 GCA_035465195.1 Afifellaceae bacterium
TTTGGTTTCAGCCCTCCTGATGACGCTTTTCGCCCTTGTCCAGCTCAACGATCCCGATGCCGCGCTGTGGTTCTTCATCTATATCGTGCCGGCGATCCTCGCGGCCGTCGCGGCCTTTCGCCTGCCGCTGCTCGCTACGCCGGCCGGCACGGCATCGCTGGGCGCGCTTGTGGTGTTGAGCGTGCTGGGCGTCATCTACTACTGGCCGACCACGCCGGGTTTCTGGCACACGGAAGTCTGGTGGGAAACGGAGACGGCGCGCGAAGGCATGGGAATGATGATCACGGCTGTCGTCATGATCATCGTCTTCTACACCGCCTGGTCGGCCCGCCGGCGGATCAGCGGGACGGGCACGGCATAGTCAGGACAAGACGGCTGGAGATCTCCGGCTGACAGGCCAATCGCATCTGGCGACGACGCACCCGATTGCGCAAAGCGAAGGCCGGACTGCCCGAGGAGCGACAGGCCGGGTTCACCGAAATTCCATGTGATGAGGTATATCTAAAAGCCTTCGCCAAGGCTTTCGAGAATGGTGGGCGCGGCTGGGATTGAACCAGCGACCCCTTCGATGTCAACGAAGTGCTCTCCCACTGAGCTACGCGCCCTGAAAAGGGGATGCCGTGAAAACGGCCCGGCGGATATACCGCCGCGTCCTGCCGGTTGCAAGTCCGCCTGTCATGAAATTCGAGGGACCCGGAGCGGAATTGGTGCCGGACCGACCGGCAGGCCGTTCAGGCCGCGATGAGCCGTCCGACTTCGCTGACCAGGTCGCGCAGGTGGAACGGCTTCGAGAGGATCTTGGCATCCTTCGGCGCTTCGATATCGGCATTGAGGGCAACCGCCGCGAAGCCGGTGATGAACATGATCTTGAGGTCGGGGTCGAGTTCCGCGGCCTTGCGCGCAAGCTCGATACCGTCCATCTGCGGCATGACGATATCGGTGAGCAGCAGGTTGAACGGCTCCTCGCGCAGGCGCTCGTAGGCACTGAGCCCGTTATCGAACGACACCACCTGATAGCCAGCGTTCTCCAGCGCCTTGGCCAGAAAACGGCGCATGTCCTCATCGTCTTCCGCGAGCAGGATTCGGCCCTTCAACTGGCCCTCCGGTGTGATCGTTCCCGTGGTCATAGGCTGACCCTGATACAGTTCGGTAAATATCGGGTAAGTTTCTTCACGGCAACGACGAAAAAACCATTAAAGTGGACAGGCGCGTCTTCCGGCGGCAACATATCGGGAAGATTCGTGCCGAAAATGCGGCAGGGTCAGGAAGCAGGGATGGGCACTTGATGGACGAGACGACGATCGCGCCACCGCCGTTCGAGATCCTTTCGCCGGATCGTCAGACCGTGCCTCTCGTCCTGTCATCGCCGCACAGCGGTCGCCACTACCCTCAGTCCTTCCTCGATTCGTCCCGCCTCGACCAGCGCGCCATCCGCAGTTCCGAAGATCTTATGGTCGATGCGCTTTTTGCCTCCGCCGTAGACCTCGGTGCACCGCTGATGCGGGCGACCTATCCGCGCGCCTTTCTTGACGTCAACCGCGAACCCTTCGAACTCGATCCGAAGATGTTCGTCGGCCGGCTTCCGCCGTTCGCCAATATCCGCTCGTTGCGGGTGGCCGGCGGGCTTGGCACGATCCCGCGCATCGTCTGCGACGCACAGGACATCTATCACGGACCGATCCCGGTCGAGGCGGCCCTGGAACGGATAGAGTCCGTCTACAAGCCCTATCACGACCAGCTCCGCAGGCTGCTCGCCCGCACCCACGTGGCCTTCGGCCAGGCCGTGCTGATCGACTGCCATTCCATGCCCTCGGCCATGCGAGCGGGCCACAGCCGCCTGCGCCCGGATTTCGTTCTGGGCGATCGCTTCGGCACGAGCTGCGCGAGTGAACTGACAGATGCTGCCGCGGGTTGCCTGCGCGAATTGGGATATACCGTCTGCCGCAACAAACCCTATGCCGGGGGCTTCATCACCGAACATTACGGCCGCCCCTCGCGGGGCCTGCATGCACTTCAGATCGAGATCAACCGGGCGCTCTACATGGACGAGGCCAGCCTCGAACTGCATGACGGGTTCGAGCGCCTGCGCAGCGACATCTCCTGTCTTATCGGGGCGTTGATCCGCGCCTCCGGCATGACGCCGCTTGCCGAGCCGATCGCGGCGGAGTAGGAAGCCGTTTCACCATCACGCAATGGACGCGGCCGGATTTCGTTCAAAGGCCAAAAAAAGGGTCGCACCGGAGTGCGACCCAAGTCTAGGGAGGAAACGCCCAATGAGGGCGGCGATACATCGTATCGCAATGCACAATTTATTGTGCCGCGCACAAAAATCAAGCATCGATGTATACATAAACACAAATTGGTTGCGATTTGCTGAATGCGTGACATATTGGCATCACCCGTTGAAAGCGGTTTAAATCATTGATTTTATTATCTAATTTTTTGACTGCTCGATAAACATCCGACCAGCGGATCCGACACATGCACCACGCGCAATCCAGCATCCCGTTTTTCCACACGCTCGCGGATCGTGCCGGCGAAGTGATTCTCCCCCTTTTCCGCTCCGATCTCAGCGTCAGCACGAAGACCGCCGACGGCGAAGACGGGTTCGACCCTGTGACGGAAGCCGATCGCAAGGCGGAGCAGGCAATGCGTCGGCTGATCAACGAACACTATCCGGATCACGGGATCCTGGGCGAGGAGTTCGGCGCGGAGAATCTCGATGCGGACTATGTCTGGGTGCTCGATCCGATCGACGGCACGCGTGCATTCATATCCGGCCTGCCGCTGTGGGGCGTGCTGATCGGACTCCGGCATCAGGGCTCACCGGCAGTCGGCATGGTGGCGCAGCCCTATCTCGGCGAGCGCTTCTTCGGCGACGCGTCGGGCTCGTTCCTGCAGCGCGGCGGCGAGACCGTCCCGATCCGCACCCGCCCCTGCCCCGCAATATCCGAGATGACCCTGTCGACGACGTCGCCGAACATGTTCTCCGGCGAAGAGTGGCAGCGGTTCGAGGCCGTCTCCGGGCAGGCGAAGCTCGTCCGCTACGGCTATGACTGCTACGCCTATGCCATGCTCGCCATGGGCTTCATCGATTGCGTCATCGAGGCCGGACTCGGCGTCTACGATATCGAACCCATCGTACCGATCATCGAGGGCGCGGGCGGTTGCGTCACGGACTGGTCGGGCAACCGCAAGCAGGGCCCGGGGCAGGCCGTCGCGCTCGGCGACAAAAGCCTGCTGGAGCCGGTCCTGGAAATCCTGTCCGGCGGTTAGCCCACGAAAGAGTCGAAGGCGGCCCAGAACTGGTCGCGATAGACATCCGCCTCGCTCAGGATCTCGTGCCGCGCGCCCGGAATCAGCGTATGCGCGCCGGTCTTCATCCGGCTCGACAGATGTTCGATGGCCTTGTTGGAGACGAGGGACTCCCGGCCGGCCATCACCATCAGCACGGGCATCGGCACGCTTTCCGGGAAATCGGGGCTCTCGAACGATTCCGCGGTCCGCATTGCCGCATGCACCCAGCTGACGGTCGGTGAGCCGAGGCCGAGATCGGGCCGAGCGGCAATCACGGCGCTGGTCCGGTCGTGCCGCTGCCGGTCGCTGGTCACCGGATTGCCTTCGAAAGGCTCGGTCTGGACCAGGGTCCTGCCGCCGCCGGGAACGTAGGACTCCCCGAACCCGAAGAACTGGGCAAGGCCGGTGGTGAAGAGCAGCACGCGGCGCGACTTGCCGGCAAGCCCGAGCAGCGGTGCCATCAGCACCATTCTTTCGATCTGCGTACGTGCCCGCCTGGCATAGAGCAACGCCACAGCGCTGCCCGTGGAGTGTCCGAGGATGAAATATGGCGGCGGACAGTCGGCCAGCACGACCTGCTTCATGACCGCGTCCAGGTCACGCACATATTCCATGAAACTGTCGACGTGACCCTTGTTGCGGTCTCTCAGAAAGCGCTGCGACCCGCCCTGGCCGCGCCAGTCGAAGGTCACGGCGGCGAATCCGCGGCGGCGAAGATCGTTCGCCGTCTCGAAATATTTCTCGACGAATTCCGAGCGCCCGTGCAGGAGCAGGATCGTGCCGCGCTTGCGGCGCGATGTCGCCGCCCAGCGGGCATACCGGATACGCACCTTGTCGTCGGTGAAGATCTCGCCGCTGACTGTGCCTCGAGGAACAGGGTTCTCAGGCAGGTCGGCAAGTAAAGGAAGGGTGGTCATCAGGTTGCCCGCAATCGGATGCCGCGAAGGCGCACAGTGTCATAGCAAGCTGCCGACGCTTGACAAGCTGAATGCGGACGCTGGGGAAAAGGTTTGAGCCGGCGGTTAACAACCGCCGGCTCTCATCGGGTACTGGAGGGGCGTTACAGCACCCGAATTTCTGCACTGGAGGCAGATCTCTTCGTTCAGCGATGCCTGATCCGGTTCACCCTGATGATCGCGCCGTTTCGGGCGTTCAGGACCAGGAAGACGCGGCGGCCGTGCCGGTTCGTCGCGCGGGCCTTGTAGACAGGGGCGTGCGTATCGACGAAGCGGATATGGCTGAATCCCCGGTGTGTGAGCTTGCGGCGCACTTCCCAGGGCGCGAGTATCCGGCGGTGGCCGTGATGGCGGTCCCAGCGGTCATCCCAGCGGCGATCCCAGCGGTGATCCCAACGGCGATCCCAGCGGTGGCGGGGACCACGATGATCGTCGCGGAAATGGACTTCGATCGCACCGTTCGAGCCGTGGATTCCGGCCTGGATGGACGACGCCTGCGCGGTAGCCGAGGCGGCAAGCCCCGAAATCGAGATCGCCGCAGCGGCAATGATGAGCTTGAGTTTCATGTTTCCACTCTCCTGTCGGTATGGCGAGGCTCTTGCCCTGCTCCTTCGTTGATGGCGCCATACTGGACCGGCCAGGCTGAACGCAGCCGGAAGGCGCTGTTCATCTGGCGTTCATCCGCCGTCAATCGCGGCAGGAGGAGCATGAAACAGGAATTCTGGTAAGGGTATCAGATAGATAGAGAGCGGCCTTCAAGGCCTTGAATCGCTTTCGAGCGATCACCATCTATTTTTTGCAGGCGCCAAACCGGGCCTGAAGAAAGCGGTTTAGCCGCGTGTCCCGAAAGCCGGGAACCCGGATATCCGCTTACCCGCAAACATGTTGCTCAAATGAAAGAGGACAGGAATATGCGTCATTTTGATCTCAGCCCCCTTTACCGTTCGACCGTCGGTTTCGACCGGCTGTTTTCCATGCTCGACGCGCTGCCGAGCGGCGAAGCATCGACTCCTGGCTACCCGCCCTACAATATCGAGCGCACCGGCGAAAACGATTACCGCATCACCATGGCGGTCGCCGGTTTTACCGACCAGGAGATCGACATCGAGACCAAGGAAAACGTCCTGACCGTCAAGGCTCAGAAGGTCGAGGAAGAGGAGTCCGAGGGCCGCGAGATTCTCCACCGCGGCATAGCCTCCCGCTCTTTCGAGCGTCGTTTCCAACTGGCGGACCATGTCGAGGTCAAGGGTGCCACGCTCGAGAACGGACTGCTCCATATCGAGCTGGTCCGCGAAATCCCCGAGGCCATGAAGCCGCGCAAGATCGCGGTCAACGGCTCGGGCGCGAAGCAGATCGACGCGAAAGCCGCGTAACGCTCTGCTTTTTTCTCCATCCGTGTTGACGGGCGCCCCGGATCTTCCGGGGCGCCATTTTTTATGTCCTGCAGGTAAGCGCCGGACGGTCAGCCGTTCAGGAGATCGACGAAACGGTCGACGTGATCGGGTTCGCTTGCGAAGCTGGTGACGAGGCGCACAAGGACCTCGCCCTCCTCCGCCTTGAAGTCCTCCGAATGCGACCAGCCGTGAAACTGCGCTCCCGCCTCGCGCAGCCTGTCCGCCATTGTCCCGGGCATGGCCACGAAAACTTCGTTCGCCCGGGTCGGCCACGCCAGGCGGGCATGGCCTCCCGCATCGATCGCCGCCCGCAGCCGGTCGGCCACCCGGTTGGCGTGGCGGCCAAGCTCCAGCCACAGCCCGTCGGCGAGATAGGCTTCGAACTGCGCCGCGACGAACCGCATCTTGGAGAACAGGTGCCCGGCCCGCATGCGAAGGTAGGGAATCTCCGCAGCCAGATCCGGATCGAAGACGACGATGGCCTCCGCCGCCACGCAGCCGTTCTTGGTGCCGCCGAACGACAGGATGTCGACGCCGGCTTTCCAGGTCATCTCGGCCGGCGTGACATCGAGGGCGACAAGCGCATTGGCGAAGCGCGCGCCGTCCATGTGCAGCGGCAAACCGTGCGCCTTCGCCACCTCGGATATCGCTCCGAGCTCGTCCAGCGTATAGACGGTTCCGGCCTCGGTCGCCTGGGTAACGCTCACCGCCATCGGCTGGCCGCCATGTACGAAATCGGGCGAAAACGGCTTGATCGCGTCCGCCAGGTCGGCGGCGGACAGCTTACCGAGCCGGCCGGCGAGCGGCATCAGTCGCGCACCGCCGGACTGGAACCCGACGGCGCCGCACTCATCGACCTCGATATGGCTGTGGCTGTGGCAGAACACCACGCCGCCCGGCCGGTTGACGGCGGTCAGCGCGATCGAATTGGCTGCCGTGCCCGTCGCCACGAAGAACACCGAGACATCGCGCTGGAAGACCGTGCTGAAGAGCGCGGCCGCCGACCCGTCGGTCTCACTCGTGCCGTAGGCGCCAGCGTAGCGCCCCGCCTCGCGGGCGATGGCGTCGACGATCTGCGGGGCGGCGCCCGCCCAGTTGTCGCTGGCGAAATACATGGCCGATGACTAGCCGCACCCAGACGCCGAAGGCAAGGGAAACCGGCGACCGCCGGACCGATCGATCTCAGCGCGTCTTGTTGAGGCCGATCGCCTGGTCGGCGGAAAGCCTGCCGCCGCCATAGACCATAAGCGCCAACGCCATCGCCGCCCACGGCAGGTGGAAGTTCGCCCAGCCGTCCGGCACGGTGAGTTGGATGATCGCCGTCATGAGCAGGATCCCGAATGCGGCAAAGCGCGTGCCGAGGCCCAGCACGAGCAGGATCGGCAGGACGATCTCGCCGATGCCGGCAAGATAGGCCATCAGGATCGGTGCCGGGTAGCTGTACTGGCCTCCCAGGATATGCAGCTTGAACTCTTCCTGGAACAGGAATTTGGCACCAAGCGAAAGGTTCAGGAACCCGTCCCACTTGGTGAGCCCCGACTTGAAGAACGGCACGGCGAGGGCAATTCTGAGGGCCAGAAGCGGCAGGGTTTGCGGTATCGCTGCAAGCAACGACGAAGCGCCCTGCACCGTTCCGATCAGTCCGCCGGTCCGGCTCACGCCGGCGTGGCTTGCATCCGCCATTTCAACTCTCCCTCTGTGTCCGCGTTTCGGCTTCCGTCATGGTTCGGCTGAAGACGCCGGCCTGGAGGAAGCCGGAAATGTTGCCGGCGAGATCGAATTCGGCACTCTCCGCCGCCGCCTTCTCCGCAGCCTCGCCGAGCGTTTCGCCGCTGCAGAGCGCGTCGAGAAATACCGCGCCACCGGATGGCAGGCGGCGTACCTGCACGTCCATCGCCGGGCGCGTGACGAGCGCCGCCTCGGCGATTGTCATGTCGACCGGCGCGACCTCGCCGCTCCGGTTCATGGTCCAGATCGTCACGATCGGATAATCGGACCTGATGATCCGCGCCGATGGATGCGGTTCGAGCCGCACGTCGCCGAGGCTTTCCGGTGGAAGCGCGGCCAAAGCGGCCGGACCCAGCGTCGGCCGGTCGGCAGCGTGATAGGCTTCCATCCATGCCATTTCGATCCGCGCTACGTCGGCCAGATAG
>DATHRP010000325.1:0-2397 GCA_035465195.1 Afifellaceae bacterium
AACATGACCGCGCCGGTATTAAGACCGACGCCGAAGCGGATCGGCACCAGGCCTTCGGCTTCACGCTCGCGATTGATCTTTTCGGCCTTTTGCAAACTGGCATGCAGCGCTCGGGTGGCGGCCGCGACGGCCGCCGGCAGGTCGCCTTCGCTCTCGCACGGGAAAATGGCCAGTACCGCATCGCCGATAAAGTCTAGGATTTCGCCGCCCTCGGCAATCGCCGGACCCGCGGTGCACTCGAAATAGACGTTCAGCATGCGGATGAATTCTTCGCTCGGCATCGTATCGGCGAGCGCCGTGGAATTGCGCAAGTCGCTGTACCAGACAACGGCTTTGGTCTTCTGGCCGTCCCCCCGGCGGATCTGGCCACTGAGGACGCGGGTTCCTGCCTGCTTGCCGAGATATGTCTCGGTGATGTTGTGGGCGATGCGGTCCTGGATCGCCGTCTTGCAGGCCACGGCATAGCGGCGCTGGATGCGCTTCAGCGCGGCGATATCGTCGTTGGTGAAGCCGTTCGGACGATCGCTGGCCCATGTCACGATGATGCCGCGCATATTGCCGTCGCTGCGCTGACTCTGGTCGCCGAACTGGGTGGTGATCGCCAGATAGTCCGTCAGCCCCTGCTCGGCCAGTTCCTCGAGGATCTCGAAGTCGATCAGCGTGTGCGGTCCGTCGAGATGGCGGCGCAGGATCGATACATCGTTCTCGAGCATGTACCTCATCGGGCTGCGGAGCCAGGCATCCGAGGCCTCGTCCTGGTGGATGAACTGCTCGAACTCGATACCCTGGTCACGGCGCCAGACAACGGTTTCGGCCTGGAAGAGCGGGTGCAGGGTCGGCCAGGTCAGCCGGGCGCGGGCGATCGGGACACCGACACCGTAGAGCTTGTGGCAGACATCCTCGAACATCGTCATGATGTCAGGCTGACTGAGCGCCTGGTCGACGAGCCAGTCTCCTATTGCGCCGATGAGCGTTTCATCAGGCATGATCGAACCATCCTTCCTGGCAGCTCCGCGACCGCGGCAGAGCCGGCGGAAACGGGAACCGCTCTTATAAAGGCAACGACGACGTACCTGCCAGAGGCGCGGATGCCGACCGGCTCAGGCGGCATGATCCCGCGCCGCCGGATACAGAACCACGATTTCCGCCACGCCCTCCGTACCTTCGACCTCGCCGGACACGATACGCGGCTCGGCGGCCGGCCGGTAGCCCTGTGCCAGGGCGCGATCCAGTGTCTGGCGGTCGGCGACAGCCGAGGTGCCGAGCACCTTGTTGTGCTTCTCCAGTTTGGCCGAACGGTTGACCGCATCACCGATGACGGTGAATTCGAGCCGGTCGTCGCGACCCACCGCGCCGAAGATGATCGAACCGGATGCGACCGAAATGCCGATCGCATGAGGACCGATCCTGGCCAGAACCGGTTCGTCTCCCGACCACCGCGCCACGTCCGACATGATCGCGTCAACCGCACGCAACGCGTCGGCCGAATAGGTAGTGCTCGGCCGCGTCGCACCGAACGTCGCCATGATGCCGTCGCCCATGAACTTGTCGATGGTTCCGCCCGATGCCTGGATTATGGCGACAATCCTGTCCTGATAGGCCGACAGGATCGACATGACCTCGGATGCATCGGTCTTTGCCGCCAGCGTGGTGAAACCGCGGATGTCGACATTGAGGATGGATGCCTCGCGCTTTTCGCCCTGGCCGGCGCGGATCACTTCGTCGGACTGACGGATCTCGTCGGCGACCGAGCGGTCGAAGAAACGAGACAGCTGCTGCGCCGCGCTTTGCTCCGAAATCGCCCGAACCAGCAGGTTATTGCCGCCGCGAACGGCTATGGCGAGGATCGCAGTCACGAAAAGGATTGAAATGATCTTGTCGAGTTCGGCGCCGATCAGGATCGTGTTGCTGGTCAGGTACGTGACATAGTTGCGGGTCAGCATGTTGTCCGCCGGATCGATCATCACGACGTAGAAGATCATGGCGATCCAGCCGAGAACGGCGACGAAGCCAGCCGCTATGACGAAACGCGACTGGAACCGAAGCGCCCTCAAGGCGATGAAGATGAAAACGTAGAGCAGCGCCGGCGCCTTCAGCGCGAAGGATGCCGGCTGCTCGTACTGGATGTGAAAGCTCCACAACAGACCGTAGAGCAACGAAAAGTCGAACATAATCGAGACATAGACCGACCAGTCCGGCAACGGCCTACGTACGGCCCAGACCAGGCCGATCATGTTGAGCACCAGATAGGCTGCCAGGAAATAGGGCACGGGCGAGAATGCGGTGCCGGCGCTGGTCTTCGGCGACAGGAAGTAGATTACGCCCATCAGACTCACGATGGAGAGCTGGATCAGCTTGATGAGGACTTCGCCCGTATGGTCCTTCGCGAATATCGCT
>DATHRP010000326.1:0-8296 GCA_035465195.1 Afifellaceae bacterium
CGGTATTTTGGCCTGTCATCGCCATCCGAGTTGTTCGGCGGCGACCCAAAGGAAATAAGACGCACCGCAGATAATAAAGCCCTCCATGAAAAGACTGTGGACGCGAATCGGCGTGCTGCGAACGATCCACCGTCCGACGAAAGCTCCAGGAATTGTGCAAAGTCCGATTACGATACCTTTGACAAAGAGAGCGGTGTCAAGCAGCGGCGAAAACCCGAAGACGAGGGATTTGATAATATTGAGGCCGAAACCGAGCGCTGCCACTGTGCCGACAAGATATTCGCCTGCGAGCCCAGCACCCATCAGGAACGGCGCCAGCATCATGCCCGCGCCGAAAGTTGAGCCGGCGATCATTCCGTACGGAACGGCAGCGAGCGCAAGGCCCCTGGACCCGACCTTGAAGTCGCGCTTGTTCATGTAGCGGCGAAGCGGGACCGATATCAGGAGGAACGACCCCAGCAGGATTGCAACGATCGACACCGGCAGTGAGATGTAGACGATCGCGCTCAGGATCATGAACGGCATCGCCGAGCCGAAAACCGCGGCAAACGCCCGCCAACTGACCGAGTGACGGAATACCCAGACGCGCGTCATGTTGGAGACAATCATCGCGGTGGCTGTCACCGGTACGGTCTCTTTTACACCCAGGATCGGAGCGAGGCAGATCGCCAGCAGCAATCCACCGGCAAAACCGCCGACGGAGTGGAAGACCGCGGTGCCGAAAGCGGCCAGGGCAATCAGGATGACTGTCAGTAATTCGGTTTCCAGCGATTCGTTCCCGATCATTGAGTGTGCCGGTTGGATTTACGCATCACAGCGCCGGCCGATTGGTCAGTTCAAGCGGAGACGTTACCTTGCCGCTCTGTTGGAGTTGTCTAGAGATTGTCCCGTCAGCGGTGAGGATGGCGAATATGGGAAACGCCCGGACGATCTTCGAGAAGATATGGGAAAGCCACGTCGTCACAGAGCGAGAAGATGGCGAATGCCTTATCTACATAGACCGGCTTCTGCTGCAGGAGAACTCCTTTCACGCCTTTGACAAGATCCGGCGAGAAAACCGGGCGATCCGCAACGCCAATCAGGCGTTCGCGTTTGCCGATCATTATGTACCGACGACCGGACGGTCGAGGGGACTGGACGCAATCGCCGACCCTGAGATCCGTAACATGGTCGAGTTGATCGAGTCCGACACACGGGAATACGATATCACGCTTTTCGGTCTTGGCGATATCCGCCAGGGCATTCTGCACATCGTCGGTCCGGAGCAGGGCATCACGCAGCCGGGCCTCGTGATAGCAGGAGCCGACTCGCATACGTCGACGCATGGCGCGCTCGGAGCGTTTGCTTTCGGCGTCGGCTCTTCGGAAGTGGCCCACGTACTTGCGGTCCAGGGTCTCTGGCGGCAGCGGCCGAAAGTTATGCTGATAGAAGCGGTCGATCCGCTGCCCGACGGCACGACAGCCAAGGACCTTATCTTGGCCGTCATCGGCAAGATCGGGGCAGCAGGCGCCGTGGGCCATGTCATCGAATATGCAGGTTCTGCTATCGAAGGATTGTCTGTCGAGGAACGGATGACGGTCTGTAACATGTCGATCGAAGCCGGCGCACGAGCCGGACTTGTGGCACCAGACGAAAAGGTTTTCGACTACGTCAGAGGCCGCCCATACGCACCAACCGGCGAAATGTTGAACAAGGCGCTGGACTATTGGCGGACATTGCCGAGCGATCCTGGCGCGACATACGACCGGAAGGTCGTGCTGGGGGCAGAGGATATCGCTCCCATGGTCACCTGGGGTACCAGCCCCGAACAGGTAGCCGCCATTACACAGAGCGTGCCTGACCCTGCCGCCGAAGGTGACATTGACCGCCGGCAGCGGATGGAGCGCGCCCTCGCCTATATGGGCCTTCGTCCAGGCCAGGAGTTGCGTGAAATCGCTATCGACCGTGTTTTCATCGGTTCGTGCACCAACAGTCGTATCGCCGATTTGCGCGCCGCGGCCAAAGTCGTCGAGGGACGTCGCGCAAGTGTCCCGGCCATGGTGGTGCCCGGCTCAGGCATCATAAAGAAGCAGGCGGAGGACGAAGGCCTGCACGAAATATTCCTTGCCGCAGGTTTTGAGTGGCGCGAACCGGGCTGTTCGATGTGTGTCGCCATAAACGGCGACAGCCTCAAGCCGGGCGAGCGTTGCGCGTCCACGTCGAACCGCAACTTCGAAGGACGGCAGGGTCGCGGCGGGCGCACCCACCTGATGAGCCCGGCCATGGCTGCCGCCGCCGCGGTGAACGGGCGCCTGAGCGACGTCCGGGACCTGCTAGGCGGAGGATGAACCCATGGATCCCTTCAAGACCGTGAATGCCGTCGCCGCGCCGCTAGACCTCGCCAACGTCAATACCGACCAGATCTTTCCCGCGCGCTTCATCAAGAAGCCGCGGTCCGTCGGCTACGCGCAATTCACCTTCCATGACCTGCGGAGTGATGCGGCAGGAAACGAGCGGGCCGACTTTCCCCTGAACCGGGAACGATACAGCGAAGCGGAAATCCTGGTATGCGGCGTCAATTTCGGGTGCGGTTCATCGCGCGAAGGCGCCGTGTATACGCTGATTGAATCCGGCATACGCGTGCTGATCGCGCCGAGCTTCGGAGACATCTTCGCCGCCAACTGCCTGAAGAACGGGTTACTGACGATCGTTCTTGAAAATGATCGTGTCATCAGCCTTCGCGAAGAACTTGATGCCAGTGAACGCCCGCAGATGAGCGTCGATCTGGAGGCCGGAACGATTACGACGCCATCGGGCGAACAGATATCCTTTTCACCGGATCCGTTCCAGAAACACTGCCTGTTGAACGGCCTCAACGAGATCGACATTTCGCTGGAATTCGCTGACGAGGTCGACGTATTCGAGACCGCCTACCGGAAGCAGTTTCCGTGGACCGCCCCGCCCTGCGGCTGAACCGCGCTCTTGTATCGGACCGGGGCACGCCGGTCACAAAGTCACGGTCTGCCCCTCGCCATCCGCCTCGGCGCGATCGAGCACCATTTTCGCCATGGCGAGATCGCAGATCGCCATGCCCTGGATGACCGCCATGATCCGCTCGCCCTCGTTCTGCCGGCCGGGCTTGGCGCCAATGCACACTTCACCGACATCCGCGTCGAGACGCGCCAGCAGGGCGTCCTCCGTGATCGACCCGTCCTTGACCCATGCGTGCAGGTCGCCCTGCGCCATGGCGTAGTCTATGTCGTCGACGATCAATCGGTCGATTTCGTCGAGCACGGCGAAATCGACTTCCGGGACCCCGCCCATCGAAAGCAGCAGTGCACCCTCCGCCAGCCAGCCCGGTCGCACGAAGGCTTCATCCGCCTTGGTGATCGTCACGACAATGTCGGACCCGCGGATCTCCGCCTTGATCGTCGGGGCATGTGAAATGCGGGTCCCGTCGCTGACTGGCCCGAACTCTACTGCAAGCGCTGCGGCGCTGCTGCCGGATCGCGAGGCTATCCGCAACTCGTCCAGTTCGAGGGCGTGGCTCAATGTCCGGACGAATTCGCGGCCGATCTTCCCGGCGCCGATGAGCGCGGCGGTCGATGCCTGTGGACGCGCCAGCCAGCGCGCGGCCAGGGCACCCGTCACCGCCGTGCGTCGGCGATGCAGCCAGTCCTCTGAGACAAGTCCGATCGGCTGACCGCCTTCGAAATCGGTCAGCCAACAATAATAGTGGCCAGGCGTCGCCAGGCGAACGCCCGCGACACCCATATCGGCGAGATGGGCACCCTTCAGCCGGCATTTGGCAGGGTTTTCGCGCGGCAATGTCAGATAGGCCGACGACGGATGAGATAGAACATCCCGCACCCGGCCGTAATAGCGGTATGCCGCCTCACAAGCGTCAAAAGCGCCTTCCAGATCGGATTCGGCCGATGCGCGCACTTGCCTTTCGTCCAGGATTCGGATGGTGCGGCCTCCCTCTCGTCGATCAGCCGTCGTGACGGGCTGCGAAGTCGAACCAGTCGTCCTGCTCGACCATTTCGTCGCGTGCCGGCATCGGCGCAAGCCAATCGTCCACCGCGCTGCTGTCGCCGTCGCGGCGGATCGCGGCCAGGACGCGCTCCATCGCGTGGATCGTCGCCCGCTGCAGGTCCGAAGCGACGATCACCAGCCCATATCCTAATTCACCGAGCCGATCCAACGACGTTGCGGGCGTGCGGCCGCCGCGGAACATGTTGATCATCAACGGCCCTGGAAGACGTTCTGCGATCGCGGCGACCTGGTCCGGCGTCTCAGGTGCCTCGATGAAGAGGATATCGGCGCCGGCCGTCTTGTACGCGGCTGCCCGCTCTAGCGCGGATTCGAAACCTTCCACGGCGATCGCATCGCTGCGCGCCACGATTTGAAAACTCGGATCCCCCCGAGCCTCGACCGCGGCCTCGATCTTACCGATCATCTCGGAGGCGGGGACCAGACTCTTGCCGTCCAGATGGCCGCAGCGCTTGGGAAAACTCTGGTCTTCGATATGCAATCCCGCGACGCCGGCCGCCTCGAAGCTGCGCACGGTCCGGCGGACATGAAGCGCCGTGCCGTAGCCGGTATCGGCATCGGCCAGCACCGGGACCTGCGCGGCCTCGACGATCTGCGCCAGCCGCTGCGCCATCTCCGTCATGCTGACCAGTCCGAGATCGGGAAGGCCCATGCTCCGAGCGATCGCGCCGCCACTGGCATAGACAGCCGAAAAGCCGGCGCGGCGCGCCATGGTGGCGGACAGGCCATCGTATACGCCCGGCGCCAGCACTGGCGCGTGCTCCTTCATCAGATCCCGCAGGATTCCACCCCGTCCGGTCATAAATTCCCTCTCGTGGCGGTCCGACCCGACTTCGGAACGGCGTTCGCGCATGTGCCATTCGTGCCGCCGATGTCCTTGCCCGCCATGTCCATCAACCGAACGCGAATGCGAAACCGTCGCGGCGAATGCAGTCCGCGTTCGGCGGTTTGTTGACACCCTTGCCCCATCTCGATCATCCTGAGGCACTTGGCGGTTTGAGTTACGTTCCACTATCGCCCAAACAAAGCCGAGTTGCCAACCGACCCGCCCTATGAGGTCGGCCTACATAGATATCCATTTGGGAGGAAACGATGGATAACTTTCTTACTTTCGCTCGTAGCGGATTCATGGCCCTGGCGGCCGGTGGTCTGCTGGCCGTTTGCGGCGTCGCGACGGCGCAGGAAAAATTCCCCAGCAAGCCGATCGAGGTCGTCATTCACTCCAGTTACGGCGGCGGCACCGATGTGACCGCCAGGATGATGTCGATCCGGACACGCAGGAACCTGGAAACCGACATGACCGTGGTCGCCAAGCGCGGCGGTTCCGGCGCCGCGGCGCATGAGTACGCGATGGGCAAGGAGCGTGACGGATACACCGTGCTGGCCCTGACGCAGAGCCACCTCTACACGATCGCGCTCGGCAAATCGCCGCTGACCATCGACGATGTGGTGGGTGTCGCCAGGGCCATGGACGACCCGACATTCGTTGCGGTGTCCGCAGACAGCCCTTACCAGACGCTCGACGACCTGGTCGCCGCCTCCAAGGACGAGCCGCTCAACTGGGGCGTCGCGCAGATCGGCGGAACGGAGCATATCGGCCTGTTCCAGCTCGCCAAGGCCGCCGGTTTCAAGTTCAAGGTCGTGCCGTTCGGCTCGGGCGGCGAAATGGTCCAGGCGCTGATGGCCGGAACGATCGTCGCCACCCTGCCCAATGTCAGCGAAGGCCGCCAGCAGATCGATGACGGCACCTTCCGGGCGCTTGCGGTGATGGCCGAGAATCGCCTGAAGGACTACCCGGACGTGCCGACGACGTTCGAAAAGGGATTCCCGGTCAAGACCTCGACGACCCGCGGCTACTGGGTCCTGAAGGGCACGCCCGAAGACCGCATCCAGATCCTCTCCGACGCCATGGTGAAGGCCATGAAGCACGAGGTTTTCGCCAACTACCTGAAAACCTCGGGTCTCGACCCGGAGGAGAGCGTTGCCGGCCACGAAGTGTGGGACAAGCAGATCAAGGAAGAATATGCGACGGCCGTGGAGGCGCTCAAGGAGCTTGACCTGATCAAGTAGGCGGACGGACCGAACGGCCTGACATGACGGGTCCGCGGCAAATCCGGTAGTTGTGCCGACCGGTTATCCGGCCGGCACAGGGTCCGGTCAACGCGCCGCGGACCGGCCTGCAGGCCCCGTTTTCCTGCCAAAACCAGCTTCGAAACGAGGGGAGAAGATCATGGCCAAGGTCCCGGATTCCGGGCAGAGCGACGGCACGACCGCGGGTGCGGGCAGCCGAAGCGGATTGATGCACCGGACCGACCTGATCGTGACGTTCGTCATCCTGGCGATCTGCACGTTCTTCTTCGTCGCCACGACCCGGTTCGACGAAGTCTCGAACCTGCTGGCCCAGAACGTGCCGCCGGAAATGTTTCCGCGCGGGGTCTTGATCATCATCATGCTGCTCTCGCTCTGTCTTCCGTTCGAGCACGTCCTGCATCGGCGGCGGGGCGAGAATATCGATTCCGAACGCACCGAGCGCGTCAAGCCGATGCCCTATCTGACGGCGGGCCTGCTGTTCCTGTTCGTCGCCGCGATGCCCTATATCGGCACGCTGCTGTCGACCGTCGGGATCTGCCTTGCGCTTCCGCCGCTATGGGGCGAGCGGCGCTGGAAGCTGATCCTGCCGTTTGCGATCGTTTTCCCGCTGGCGGTCGCCTTCGTTTTCGATCGCATCCTGCTCGTCCAGTACGAGCCGGGGCTGTTCGGCATTTCACCATAGGATGGACGGAAGCTGATGGACGCGGTTGCCGAAGGCCTTGGCCTCCTTTTCGATCTGAACAATATCCTGCTGATTTTCGCCGGCGTTCTGATCGGAGTGCTGGTGGGCGCGCTGCCCGGCCTGAGTTCGCCGATGGCGGTCGCGTTGCTGCTGCCGTTCACGCTGTCGCTCGAACCGGTGCCGGCGATCTGCATGATGGCGGCGCTCTACTGCGCCGGAACGTTCGGCGGTTCGATCACCGCGATCCTGATCAACGCGCCGGGCGCGCCGCCGGCCGTAGCGACAGCTTTCGACGGCTATCCCATGGCCAAGCGCGGCGAAGCCGGCCGGGCGCTGGGTCTGGCGACATTCTCCAGCGTCTTCGGCGGCGTCTTCAGCCTGGTGATCTTCCTGTTCGCAGCACCCTTCCTGGCCAAGGTCGCGCTGAAGTTCCGCCCGCCCGAATATTTCGCGCTCGCCGTTTTCGCCCTGTCGATGCTGGCATCCATCAGCGGGAAATCGTCGCTGCGCAACCTGATTTCCGGCGGGTTCGGCGTGCTGCTCGGAACCATCGGCATCCACCTGACGACGGGTGTGGAACGTTTTACCTTCGGCGTGCATGAGCTGACGGAAGGCATCAATTTCATTCCGGTCCTGATCGGTCTTTTCGCGATGAGCGAACTGCTGAACCAGTCGCAGGCGCTGACGACGGCCTATGAACGCATTCGCGCCGGTGTCGTCAAGTTGCCGTCGCGCGCCGATTTGAGGCTGGTCTGGCCGACCATCCTGCGATCGAGCGGTATCGGCACTTTCATCGGCATCCTTCCCGCCGAAGGGTCTACGGTTGCTGCCATCATGGGTTACAACGAGGCGAAACGCTGGTCGAAGCACAAGAGCGAATTCGGGAAGGGTGCGCCGGAAGGCATTGCGGGACCGGAAGCCGCAAACAATGCGGCGACCGGCGGGGCGATGGTGCCGACGCTGGCGCTCGGCATTCCCGGCAGCGGCACCACGGCGCTGATCCTGGCCGCCCTGATCATCCACGGCTTCCGGCCCGGCCCCTATCTCATTCGCGAGACGCCGGAAATCGTCTACGCGATATTCGGGGCCATGCTGCTGGCCAATCTCATGTTCCTCGGTATCGGGCTGGTCGGCGCAAAGACCTTCTCCATGATCACCCTGATCCCGCGCGCGATCCTCTGGCCGGCGGTGTTCGTGTTCTCGGTCGTCGGAGCCTATGCCGGCTCGGGTTCGATCTTCGACGTCTGGGTCATGTTCCTGTCCGGCATCGCCGGCTTCATCATGCTGCGCCACGGATTCGGGCTGGCGCCGCTCGTGATGGGCCTCATTCTCGGCAAGCTTGTCGAGGAGGCGTTCTCGCAATCGATGATCCTCTACGACAACCGGTTCTTCGCGCTCTTCGAGAGCCCGATCGTCGCTGTCCTGTTCATCATGACCTTCATCAGCCTGTGCTGGCCGTTCGCCGGACCGGTCATGCGGCTGATCGCCGGC
>DATHRP010000327.1:0-6299 GCA_035465195.1 Afifellaceae bacterium
AAGAGCAGCGACAGCATCCAGCCGGCGACGATCTGGAACCATTCCCAGCCGCGCACGACCTCGCCGAGCGGCCAGCGGCTGCCGTCGGAGTGGACGATGCGCGGCGCCCAGTCGACCTCCTGGCGCAGGTTGATGATCGGCAGCACCACGTCGGCGGAGTAGATGAACGGCTGGAAGCCGGAATATTCCGACGGCACGGCGTCGGCGCATTCGCCGGCGATCGCCTCGGGGAAGTGCACCCAGTTCTCCGCGCACGCCTCGGGTATCGCGCCGCCGCCCTGGGCTTCCTTGAAGATCAGCGGATGTGTCGGCGTCATGATCCCGCGCCAGGCCGCATAATGGTAAAGCAGGCCACCGGCCAGCCAGATGATCAGCAGGTAGAGCACGGCATTTCCGGGCCGGTAGCCGTAGCTGATCAGGAAGCCGATGACGTACTGCCAGAGGATGGACAGCACCCGCATCACCTTGCCGACCGGGCTGGCCGGCCACGGCTCGTGCCAGGTCATGAAGCGGGTCTGCCGGCGGCGGCGTTCGATGCGCACGGCGCGCGCCTCCTCCTCGTAGCCCATGGCGGAGAGCACGCCGGCGAGCTGCTCGTAGGGCTTCGGCTTGAACTCGGCCTTCAGGTGCTTCTCCGGCTGGCGCGCCAGCCAGTTGCGCCAGAACCGGGCATTGCCGCTCTTCAGCTCGCCGGAAAAGCTGCGATAGACGAGGTCGTCGAGGACGATGTGCTCGGGCAGTTCCCATGATGCCTGGTCGAAGCTGATGGCACCGATGGACGCAGCTTCCAGGTCGAGCGGGCCCTTGGCGGCGCCGACGCCGCGCCAGAAGAAGATACCGTCGATGCGCGAGCGGTCGATGTCGAGCGCCGGCGAGCCGTTGAAGCTGGCGTTTGTACAGGACAGGTCGCCGCGGATGCGTGCCCCCACGAGGCGGACCGGGCCGGCCGCCGAGAACTGCTTGCCGAGGTCGACATCGCCGCCGACCTCGATCCGGTTGGCGATCAGGCTGAGGCCCGGATGCTCCAGCGACGCGCCGCCGCAGCGCAGTCCCCCGGCGATCTGGGCGCCGGACAGATCGACCGTGCAGGCGCTGGAAAATTCGCCGTCGAGGTAGACGTCGCCGTCGATCTGGCAGCGCTGCGCGGAGAGCGCGCTCTCCGCTACGGTCATCCTGGCGTCGCGGCAGGAGAAATCGCCGCCGATGCGTGCGGCGTGAAGCTGGATGCTGCCGCCGCAGGTGAAATCCTTGCGCAGGAACAGGCCGCCGCGGGTGTGCAGGCGTTCGCCGTAGAGGCCTTCGATCCGGCTGCCGCCGAAATTGAGCGTGCGGGCGGTGGCGTCGCGCAGGTCGATGACTCCGTTCAGCACGCAGTTGCGCAATGCGAATAGGCTCGGCAGTCTCGCTCCGTTCAGGTCGAGCGCGCGTTCCAGCGTGCCGATCGGCCGGCAATCGATCCATGCACCGCGCAGTTGGATGCCGCGCGGATGGACCGGTGCGCCTTCGCCGCCGCCGAGCAGCAGGAAACGCAGGAACGGCGAGCGGATCAGGTTGTCATCGGTCTGCTCGCTTGGCCGGTTCTTGCCGATCACGCAGATCTCCCCGTCGGCGGCGCAGCCCAGCAGCTTGCCTTCCGCCGGATGCAATGCGCCTTCGACGCCGTCGAGAAAGAAATCAGCGAGCGTTCGCCCCGGCCCCCGCGAATCAGTCATGGCGCCAGACTAAACGAACGGCATTGTCTGGCCAGACCCTGCTCAAACGGAAAGCTCCGCCAATATGGCGGGATCGACGTTGCCGCCGCAGACGAGGACGCCGAGCCTTTCGCCTTGCCGCGGCCGGTAGGCGCCGGAGAGCAGCGCCGCCAGAGCCGTCGCTCCGCCGGGTTCTGCGGCGACCTGGAAGCTGTTCCACAGGAGCGCCATGGCGTCGCGAATGGCGCCATCGTCGACCAGCGCGACATGGTCGACATGGCATGCGCATATGTCGTGGTTGATTGTCCCGACTGATCTTGAGCCGAGCGAATCCGCTGCCAGCGAATGGACCTCGACATCAACGGGCCTGCCGGCTTCCAGTGCCGCATGCAGGGCGCGGCTGCCTTCCGGCTCGACGCCGACGACCCTGACCCTTCCGCGGAACCAGGCGGCGATGCCGGAGATCAGTCCGGCGCCGCCGACGGCGACCAGCAGTGTGTCGAGGCCCGGCGTCCGCTCTTCCCATTCCAGTGCAATCGTGCCCTGGCCGGCGATCGTCAGAGCCTCGGCATAGGCATGGATGCCGATCGCGCCGCTTGCCGCCTGGAAGTCCTCGCATCTGGCCAACGCATCGGCATAGCGCTCGCCGCCGACATGGAGTGTCGCGCCGGCGCGGCGGATCTTGGCGATCTTGGCCGGGCTCGAGATCTCCGGCACGAAGATGTTCGCGGTATGGCCGAGCCGGCTCGCCGCGTAGGCGACGGCAGCGCCGTGGTTGCCGCCGGAGGCGGCGGCGACGCCGGCTGCTGGCACGTCGCGAACGAGGAGGTTGTTGAAAGCGCCGCGCGGCTTGAACGAGCCGGTGTGCTGAAAAAGCTCCAGCTTCAGACTGACCGGCGTATCGTGACCGAATTCGTCACCGCCGATTTCCATGACCGGTGTGCGCCTTATGTGCGGCCGGATGCGCTTGTAGGCTTCGGATATATCGGCTGGCGAGACAGGCAGGTCGGTCATCGGCTCACTATGCTCAACTCCAGATGGCCACGGCAAGACCGCGTTCGTCGTGGCCCGGCGGATCCGGCATCGGCCGCGCCTCTCCGCTGGCCAGACGCTCCGCAACCACGGCGCAGACGCAGGCGTCGATCAGGTCGTCGGCCCCGGCGCCGGACGGCGCGGGCTGGGTCAGGAACGCCCGGTCGTAACCGAACCGCCGCAGGAGTTCCCGGCGCTCGTCGAGGCCGGCCGGGTTGGCGCGGCTCTTTACCTTCTTGGGCAGCGACATTGCCGTTTCGTCGTTGAGCCGCCAGAAGGCCACCTCCGGATGGACCTCGAAAACCCGCTCGCCGAGCGCCGGCGTCATCAGCGCGTCGAGCTCGCGGATCTTCGGGAAAATGTTGAATGCCTGCTTGGAGACCCGCTTCGGCGGATCGGACAGGCCGGCGGCGATCCGGCAGGCCTCGCGATAGTCCTCGCACATGACGGCGGCGCGGGCCGGGATCGAGAACACTGAGGACTGCCGCTGGCCAAGCAGCGGACGGACATGCTGTTCCGGACCGCGGCCCGGACCCGCGATCCGCTCCGGCAGGCCGATCGGCATGTCCACGGCCACCGGATCCGGTACCTCGTCCGCATCCAGGATGTCGGCAAATCGGGTGAACAGCCTCAAGCGCGGTGGTTCGCCGCCATCGAGGTCGCGAATCACCGCCAGCCAGCCAGCTCGGCATCCGTCGACCCCGGCGATCCATCGTCCGACGCCGCTCAAAGCGGCTCCGGCCTGATCGTGACTTTCGACGCCATCTGCCTCATGCTCACCATCGCCGTCGGCTGGACGATTACGTCCTGGGCCGCTGCGAACGGCAGGTCGGCCGATCCCGCCTTTGAGGCCGCGGCGATCATCTGGAAGGTGGAGGCGGTTGCCATTTCCAGCGCTTTGCGCGGTTCGCGGCCCTGCATGAGCCGGCCGAGATAAAGCGCGGCGAACAGGTCGCCAGTGCCGTGGGCCGTGCTCTGGACAGAAGGATGCTCCGCCAGAAGCGCCGGTCCGCCGCCGACCATCAGGTTGCCGACATGGTTGCGCATCAGGCCCGGATGGGAGGTCACGATCATCGTCTCCGGGGCAAGCGCACGGGCGGTGGACGCAAGATCGGTATCCTGCGGCCTTCCGGCGAGCCAGTTGCACTCAAATGCGTTCGGCGTGGCGATATCGGCAAGCGGCAGCAGGCGGTCGCGGACGGTCGCGGCGATCTCGCCGGTGACATAGAGGCTGCCATTGTCGCCGATCACCGGGTCGCACAGGAAGCGGCATTCCGGATTTTCGGCCTTGATGCGGCCGATCAGTTCGGCGACGCGCTCCGCCTGGGCCGGCGTGCCGAGATAGCCGGACAGGACGGCGTCTGGCGTGCCCCTGATATCGTCAATGAGGGCGGCAAAGGCCTTGTCGTCCGGCACGATCCGCTCTCCGGGGCCCTGGCCCGGATGGTGAGGCAAGACGACCGTCGGAACCTCCCAGACCGTGAAGCCGAGCCGTTCCAGCGCGAAGCCCATCACCCGGTTGCCGACGCTGCCGCGCGCCACGTGGCTGGAGATCAGCAGGACGTTGCCGGCGGTTTTGTTCATGGCCGGACAATGCCGGCAAAGCGCGGGCGGATGCAAGCCGGACTTTTTTTGTCTCGCGCTTCGCGATAGGAAAAGCGGGATCAAGGCCGAACCGCGCCCTCATTGCCGGCGCTGCAAGGTGGAGAAAGGCGCGATGAAGCTCTACCGACTGCTCACCGGGACTGACGACGCAGCCTTCTGCAAGCGGGTCAGCCAGGCGCTGAACAAGGGCTGGAGCCTGCACGGCTCGCCTTCGGTCTCCTACGACCCCGACAACAGCCGCACGATCTGCGCCCAGGCCATCGTCAAGAAGGCCCACGGCGACTGGTCGGACGACATGATGGACGACGACTTCAAGCTGTCGCAGCAGTGACAGTTCGACTGCGCCATTTACCCTTCGTCGCATTGACTGTTAATTTCAGGACCTTAGTGTCCAAGCCGACCAGACAGGGAATCTCCGATGGCTGAGACCGTTCACGACAACAGGCCGCTTTCGCCGCATCTGCAGGTGTTCCGGCCGCTGATCACCATGGTGATGTCAATCCTGCACCGGATCACCGGGGCGGCGCTCTATTTCGGCACGATCCTGGTTGCCTGGTGGCTGATCGCGGCGGCCAGCGGGCCGGACTATTTCGCGTGGGTCGACGGCTTCTTCGGCTCGTTCTTCGGGCGGCTGATCCTGTTCGGCTACACCTGGGCGCTGATGCACCACATGCTCGGCGGCCTCCGCCACTTCGTCTGGGACATGGGCGCCGGCTTCGAACTGCCGGTGGCGAACCGCATGGCATGGGCGACGGTGATCGGTTCTGTGACCCTGACGATCCTGATCTGGGTCGTCGGATACATGGCAAGGTGAGGGCAGGACAATGATGCGCACGCCTCTAGGACAGGTTCGCGGCATGGGCTCCGCCAAGGAGGGCACCGGTCATTTCGTCAAGCAGCGGCTGACGGCGCTGGCGAATGTTCCGCTGATCGTCGCCTTCCTCATCATCCTGATATCGGTGCAGGGCGAAGGTCACGCGGCCGTTGTCGACACGCTGTCGTCGCCGATCGTGGCCGTGATCATGCTGGCGGTCATCCTCTCCGGTGTCATCCATATGCGGATCGGCATGCAGGTGATCATCGAGGATTACGTCCATGGCGAGGGATTGAAGTTCCTCTGCCTGGCGGCGAACACGCTGTTTGCCGTGGCCATCGGGCTGATGAGCGCCTTCGCGCTCCTGAAGATTGCTTTCGGAGGCTGATCGATGAGCGACAACGGCAAGGCGGGCGGGCCGAACGGACGGGCCTACGAGGTCATCGACCACGAATTCGACGTCGTGGTGGTCGGTGCCGGCGGCGCCGGGCTGCGCTCGGCACTGGGCGCCAGCCAGGCGGGGCTTCGCACGGCCTGCATCACCAAAGTCTTCCCGACCCGTTCCCATACGGTCGCCGCGCAGGGCGGAATCTCGGCCTCTCTGGGAAACATGGGGCCGGACGACTGGCGCTGGCACATGTACGACACGGTCAAGGGCTCCGACTGGCTCGGCGACCAGGACGCCATCGAATATCTCTGCCGCAACGCGCCGGAGGCGGTCTACGAGCTTGAGCACTGGGGCGTGCCGTTCTCGCGAACCGAGGAAGGCAAAATCTACCAGCGGCCGTTCGGCGGCATGACGACCAATTTCGGCGAGGGCACGGCACAGCGTACCTGCGCCGCCGCCGACCGCACCGGCCATGCCATGCTGCACACCATGTACGGCCAGGCTTTGAAGCACTCGACGGAGTTCTTCATCGAATATTTCGCCATCGACCTGGTGATGGACGAAGACACCTGCTGCGGTGTCATCGCGCTCGATCTCAACGACGGAACCGTGCACCGCTTCCGCGCCCACAAGACGGTGCTGGCCACCGGCGGCTACGGCCGAACCTATTTTTCCTGCACGTCGGCGCATACCTGCACCGGCGACGGCAACGCCATGGTGCTGCGCGCCGGCCTTCCGCTGCAGGACATGGAGTTCGTGCAATTCCACC
>DATHRP010000328.1:0-3986 GCA_035465195.1 Afifellaceae bacterium
CGCAATCGTCCTGCCGCTCATTCTCGGCATCGAACGGTTCGTTCATCGCAAGCCGATCGATTTCCGGCCTTTCGTGATCATATCCGTCGGCGCATGCGGGTTGATGCTCGGCGTCGTGGAATTCGCCCGCAGCCTGACAGATCCGCTGTTCGTCATCGATCCTTCGCGCGTCCTGCAGGGCGTGATCACCGGTATCGGATTTCTCGGCGCCGGCGCCATATTCCGGGAGGGCCAGTTCGTCCAGGGCGCCGCCTCGGCGGCATCGATCTGGGTCGCCGGGGCAATCGGCCTGATCTGCGCCATGGGAGAAATCTGGCTCGCCCTCTCGATTTCTGTCATCGTTCTTACCGTCCTTCTGATCAGCGGACCGTTTACCGACGACTACAATCCCGCTGACAATGACGAGCCCTGACCACCCACGGGCGGGAACCGGAGACCGGTTTCTGCGTTTCAATTGGACTGAGCGGGGTCTGAACCGCTGTCCACGTGAAATCAGGAGAGGTTCTCATGCCGGCACAATCCAAGGCACAGCAAAAGGCTGCGGGCGCCGCGCTCGCCGCCAAGCGCGGCGAAACGAAGGTGTCCGAACTCCAGGGCGCATCGAAGGAGATGTACGACAGCATGAGTGAGGAGGAGCTTGAGGATCTGGCTTCGACCGACCGCAAGCACCTGCCCGACCGCAAGGATGACGACTAGAATCGCCGACCGGTTTATTTCGACGAACGCCTGCCGATCAGCAGCCCCAGCAGCGCTGCGGCGGCCACCAGGCTGAACGCCGGTTTCCTGCCGCCCAGTCCGCCGTCAGCCGACAATTGCCGGATCAGCGTCTGGATTTCCTCATCGAGGAGTATCTTTTTCCTGCGCTGGCGGCGGATTATCGCCCGTCCGGCAAGCCAGAGCACCAGGCTGAGCAGCGCGATGATGCCGGCTACCGACAGGGCGGCCAGCCATGGCTCCATCCGGGTTGAAAGCCAGAGATAGATCGCGAAGAAAACGAACGTCGCTGCCAGGACAAGCAACAGCAGCCCGAAAACGATCAACCCGGCGCCGGAGGCGCGCCGCTTCAGATCGGCCATGCCGTTGCTGACCAGCCGCCTGACGATCTGCTCCAGCATGGTGCCAGCCCGGCAGCGGCGCGAGGTCGACCCGAGCAGGAATCCGACCAGCAAGGCAATCAGCGCGGATTGGAACGGCTTTTCCGCGATATAATCCTCGACCGTACCGGCCGTCTGCCGCGCCCTATCGGTCGCCTGGCCCGCCATCCGCCGCGAACGGTCGAATAGATCTTCCGCCTCGCCCCGGGCGGTCTTCATCGCTTCCGAAACCTTGTCTTCGCCGAGTTCCATCAGGATCTTGGTGAGTTTGGAGACGTCGTCCCGGATGACCTTGATCTGTTCCTCGATGTCGCCGGTTCCGGTTTCCGATTTCGTAGCCATGGGTTACTCCCGTTCGTTATTAACCAGACATGCGCGTCAACTCACTGCCGATGCGGATGGTGCGAACGGACTGGTGGGTTTCGCGCTTATATGAAATGGAACATGCCGGACCGCGATTGTCCATGCGCCGGATCAAGATCGGCGGGCGCTGCCGATATTTCCATCAGCCGGACTTTCGAGCATAGTGGCGGTCTGATCCCCTTGAAAATCCGTGGTCCGGCGCAACACCCGCCGCCATGGCCGAAAACGTGTGACGATGAACGAAGCCTACCTGACTACCCGCGAACTGGCCGATCTGCTCAGGATCAAGGAGCGCAAGGTCTACGATCTCGCCGCGTCCGGCGAGGTCCCCTGCACCAAGGTCATCGGCAAGCTGCTCTTTCCCAGGGACAAGATCGATGCGTGGATCGCCTCCGGATCGAGCGGGCCGGACGTGCCCGTGAGCGGCCCCCGGCCCGGCATCGTGCTCGGCAGTCACGATCCGCTGCTCGACTGGGCGATCCGGGAATCGCGCTGCGGGCTGGCCTCGAACTTCGATTCCAGCCTCGACGGCGTCCCGCGGTTCGCCGCCGGTGAGGGCATGATGGCCGGCGTCCACGTCTTCGACGCTGCAACCGGCGACTGGAACAGCTGCGCGCGCGTCGACGGCGCTGTGGCCGGACTTCGCTGCGTACGCGTCGAATGGGCGGCCCGTTCCCGTGGCCTGATCGTGGCCGCCGGGTCCGAAACGGATATGGCGGAATTGTCGTCTCTGCCCGGCCGCAAGATCGTTCCCCGCCAGGCGACGGCGGGCTCCCAGGTCTTGTTCGAACACCTGATCCGCGAGGCCGGGCTCGATCCGCAGGCACTCGACTGGACGCGGCCGGCCCTCAGCGAAGCCGATGCCGCCACCGCCGTGCTCGACGGCAAAGCCGATGCGGCCTTCGGCCTCGCCGCTCTGGCCGGGCAGTATCGGCTCGGCTTCGTACCGTTGATCGACGAACGCTACGACCTGATCGTCGACCGCCATGCCTGGTTCGAAGACCCGTTCCAGGCCTTCCTTGCCTTCTGTGGCTCGGACGACTTTGCCGAGCGGGCCGGCGAGCTGAGCGGCTACGACGTATCCGGCCGGTTCCGCGTACGCGCTAACGGAGCGGTTTGACAGGTCGGTCGACAGCCCCTTACATGCTTTCGGAATTGGCGTTCGGGAAGAACAGCTGCTGGCCATCGATCCTGTAGGATTTGATCGCCTCCTGCCCCGCGTCGCGCAGCACCCAGTCGATGAACGCCTTGCCTTCGGCGGCCTTCACGTTTGAGCACTTGTCCGGGTTCACCTGGATGATGCCGTACTGGTTGAACATCGCGTCGTCGCCTTCGACCTGGATCCTGTAGTCGCCCTTGTTCTTGAAGCTGATCCAGGTCGCCCGGTCGGACATGGTGTATGCGCCCATGCCGACCGCTGCATTCAGCGTCGCGCCCATGCCGGAACCGGTTTCGCGATACCAGGTTCCACTGGCTGCCTCGACGTCGACGCCGGCGGCCATCCAGAGGCTGAGTTCCTTCTTGTGGGTGCCGGAATCGTCGCCGCGCGAGGCGAAGATCGCCTTCGCCTCGGCGATCTTCTTCAGCGAGCCCGCGGCATCGTTGCGGCCGGCGACGCCGGCCGGATCGGACGGCGGCCCGACGATCACGAAGTCGTTGTACATCACGTCGCTGCGTTCGACGCCGTAGCCGTCTGCGACAAACTTCTCCTCCGCCGGCTTGGCGTGCACGAACAGCACGTCACCGTCGCAGTTCTGCGCGTTCTTGATCGCCTGGCCGGTGCCGACGGCAACCACGTTGACCTTGATGCCCGACGATTTCTCGAACATCGGCAGGATATGGTCGAACAGGCCCGAATTCTGGGTCGAGGTCGTCGACTGGACGATGATCGATTTCTCCTGCGCCTGTGCCGGATACGCGGCTGTCGCCGCGATCACTGCTCCGGCCAGGATGATCCAACGTTTGTTCATATCAGTCCTCCATACTCATTTGAGCGGTTCACAAGACGATTCCACCGGCGAGGTAGGCCCGCGCCGGCGCACTCTGCGGTTCCGCGAAGAACCGCTCTGCAATTGTGTGTTCGGAGATCCGGCCGTTGTGGACGAATACGACATCGGACGCGAGGCGGCGGGCCTGGCCGATATCGTGGGTGACGAGGATCACCTTGACACCGCGAGCCGCGGCCGTGGTGACCAGCTCCTCGATTCTCAGCACCGACGCCGGGTCGAGGCTGGCCGACGGTTCGTCGAGGAACAGCACGTCCGGATCGCAGGCCAACGCGCGTGCCAGCGCAAGCCTTTGCTGCTCGCCGCCCGAAAGCGAGCGCGCCGGCTGGCGCGCCATGGTCAGCAGGCCGGCTTCTTCCAGGAGACGGTCGCGCACCTGCTGATCCGCCCTGCCCTTCAGCGACAGCACGAAATCGACGTTCGCCGCCACCGATCGCCTGAGCAGAACCGGCTTTTGGAACACCATCGCCTGGCGCAGCCGTGTCGCCTTGCCGACCGCCTCCCCGTTCCAGTCGATGGTGCC
>DATHRP010000329.1:0-2128 GCA_035465195.1 Afifellaceae bacterium
GACATAGGGGTTCTGCGAAATCGTCAGCCTCGCCTCGGCGATCGCCTGGGGCACCCGGTTGAAGGTCATCCACCAGCCGAGGATCGTGGCGGACGCGATGATCAGGAAGATCACGCCGGTAATCCGTGTGGTGCGGACCGAGATCTCGTAGAGATCGCGCCACGTGAGCGCGCGGTAGATCACGCCGCCGACGAACAAGGCATAGGCGACGGCGACCACCGCGGCTTCCGTGGGAGTGGCGAAGCCGCCGAGAATGGAACCCAGGATGAAGACCGGCAAGAGTGCCGCCAGGAAGCCCTCGCGTAGCGCCGCCGCCACGGCGCACAGGCTGGGCCGTCCCTCCCCCTTGGGCAGGTTCAGCCGGCGCGCGGAGAGCGCGATCACCGCCATGCAGACGATGCAGATCAGCAGGCCGGGCAGGATCCCGGCGGCGAACAGGCCGGCGATCGAGACGCCCATGATCGAGCCGTAGATGATGGCGAGCGTCGAGGGCGGGATTGTCGGCCCGATGATCGAGCCCGCCGCCGTCACCGCGCAGGCATAAGGCCGGGAATAGCCGGCCTTCTCCATTGCCGGCACCAGCGTGTTGCCGAAAGCCGCGGCGTCGGCGGTGGCCGATCCGGTGATACCGGCGAACATGACCGAGGCGACCATGTTGGAATGCGCCATGCCGCCGCGGAGCCAGCCGACCAGCGCGTCGGCAAGCTTGACCAGACCGGCGGTGATGCCGGAGCGATTCATGATCTCGCCGGCCAGGATGAAGAACGGCATGGCGAGAAACGGAAAGAGGTCAAGACCGGCGAACACCCGGTCGGGCGCCATCGTCATGAAGCGCGGCCCCATGTCGAGGATACCGATCATGCCGGCGACACCGATGGAGATGCCGACCGGCATGCCGAGTGCCAGCAGGCCGAAAAAGGCAATCGGGACCAGCCAGATGCCCATCACTCCGGCCCTCCCCCGACGATGGCCGTTCCGGTGGTCTCCGGGGCGCGCTCGGCGAAGAAATCGTGCACGCCCGTCAGGGCAAGCTGGACGCAGGCCATGGCGGCGGCCAGCGGCACGCCGGCGAAGGCGTAGCCCTTGGGGATCGCGTAGATCATGGTGAGCCGCGAAAAGCCCTTTTCGGCAAATGCCAGGCCGTACCAGAACAGCGCGAAGAAGAAGGCGAAACCGATGGCGTCGAAGGCAACGGCCAGCCAGCGCCGCACGGGCGCCGGAAAGCGCGAGAAGACGAACTCGACGCCGATATGCTCGCGATAGGCGATGCCGCTGGAGACGGCCAGCAGCGCCATCCAGATCATCAGGTAGCGCGCCAGTTCCTCGGTGAAGGTGAGCGGCAGCGGGATGACATAGCGGACAAGGACGCCGAGCCAGACATCGAGGACGAGGACGACGAGTAGCGCGACGCAGACCCGCTCAACGAGCCAGTTGACTCTGAGGCTCCAGGTTTTCGCCGACCGGGCAAGGCCACTCATCCCCATGCGTTCCTGTCGGAAAGCGCTTCACTCTTGACCTTGACGATGAAACCTTGTTTTCACTTTGTCAACAACAATGAAAAAAACGTTTCTTATAATCCCGGCCTATATGGCCGGCAGGGCCGGACAGGAATCTTGACCGCCATGGAAAAGACATCGCCCAGGGAATCGCTGACACAAAGGATCCACCGCGTTTACCGCGACCTGCCGGAGGGCGAGCGCAAGGCCGCCGACCTCGTGCTCGACAGCCCGGGCGATCTCGCCGCTCTGGCGGCAACGGAACTGGCCGGCCGCGCGGGCGTGTCGAACGCCACCGTCTCGCGGCTGTTCCGGCGGCTCGGCTACGAATCCTACGACGAAGCGCGGCGCGCCTCGCGCGCCATGCGCGCGCATGGATCGCCGCTCTACCTGACCGACACGGCCGGCACGCTGAGCCGGACCGGCGGCACGATCGCGGCGGCTGCCGCACAGGAAGCGGCGCTGATCGAAGCCTCGCTCGCCATGGTCAACCCGCTAACCGTGAAGGCCGTGGCGGAGCGGCTCGCCAGGGCGCAGCGGGTCCGCATCGCCGGTTTCAGGAACAGCCGGTTCGCCGCCGATTACGCCCGCGCCACGCTGGCTCAGTTCCGGCCCGACGTGGAGATGTTGAA
>DATHRP010000330.1:0-6901 GCA_035465195.1 Afifellaceae bacterium
CGCCGGGATGATCGCGGCATGCCAGTCCCCGGTCGCGGCGAACCATCCGAGACCCGTGGCGAGCGCGGCCAGGTGCACCGCCGGCGCATAGATCCGCGCCGCCTTGTCGGCGATGAGCACAGTGCGCGCCTTGCTCTGCTCGGCCGCTTCCATCGTCGTCGCGATGTCGGAGACCAGCGTGTCGCCGCCGGCCGCCTCCACGCTCATCACCAGCGGCGCGGTCATGTTCATCGTGCCGGCATGCAGCGTGCTGCCCGGCCGGACGGTCTCCGGCAGGCTCTCGCCGGTCAGCAGCGCGCAGTCGACGTCGCTCGAGCCCTCGACGACCGTGCCGTCCGCCGGCACGCGCTCACCCGTCGCGATCCGCACATGCATGCCCGGCTTGAGCGTATGCGCCGCGACGATCCGGTTCGTGCCGTCCGCCTCGACCAGTGTCGCGATATCCGGCTTCAGCGCCAGCAGGCCGGCCGCCGCCGAGCGGGCGCGGCTGCGCATCATCCGGTCGAGGGTGCGGCCGATCAGCAGGAAGAAGAGCAGCATCGCGCCGGCGTCGAAGTAGGTCTCGCCGCCGCCTCGCATGGTCTCGTACATGCTGAGTGCAAGGGCGAGCAGCACCGCCAGCGAGATCGGCACGTCCATGTTGAGCCGCCCGGCCTTCAGCGCGGCCGCCGCTGGGCGGAAGAACGGCTGGCCGGCATAGGCGATGGCCGGAATCGCGATGATCGCGGAGATGTAGTGGAACAGATCCTGGGTCGCGGCCTCGGCGCCCGACCAGACCGACACGGAGAGCAGCATGATATTGCCGGCGGCGAAGCCTGCGACCGCGAGCGCCTTGAGCAGCGCCGCCATTTCCGCTCTGTCATGGGCGGTCCCGGCCTGGTCTGGCATCATCGGCGTCGCCTCGAACCCGCCGGTGGCCAGGCAATCGACCAGGTTCTGTGACGTGGTCTCTCCGTCGCGCCATTCCGCGCGCACACGCTTGGTGGAGAAGTTCACCCGCGCCGCGACGACACCCGGATGCTCGCTCAGCATCCTTTCGACGCGGCTGATGCAGCCGGCGCAATGGATGCCGGGTACGAGCAGCAGCGTTTCCAGCCGGCCGGACCCGGCCGGGCGGACCCAGGGTTCCGGATCGCCGCGGAGATCTGCCGGACGGGCGGTCATGAGCCGCCCTTCAGCGGAACGACGATCCGGCGGTGCCGGTGCAGCGCCTCTCCGTCTTCCGCCGTCGCCGTCAGATCGGCAGACCAGACGCCGAAGCCGAGGGCGATTTCGGCCCGGTACTCGCCGGCCGCCGCTTCGCCGAGCGTGACGGTCACGTCTTCGCTCTCGTTGGTCGGCCGCCAGAGCTTGAGCGTAACGTCCATGCCGGTGATCGGGCCGGACCGGTCGGCGAGCCGCAGCGCGGCGTGGCCGGCATCGAGCTCGAAGTCCACCACCCAACCCAGCGCCGCCACCCGGCGCGCCGCCTCCAGCTTCCGGTTGAAATTCTGGCTGGCGACATAGCTGTTCTTGACCACCAGGCCGGTCCACGACCGGTTCGCCACCGTCGCCATCAGCAGGTTGACGCCGATGATCACGCCGAAGAAAGCGATCATGATGATCAGCATGTGGCGGCCGGTGAATTCGCCTTCGATCGGTTTGAAATCGTTCATCGCTCTATTTCTCCGGAGCTTCGAAGACGGCATCGACCCGGTCGGACTCGGAGCCGCCGATCTCCTCGATGCGGAAAGTGAAGTCGGTGCGCGGACCGGCGAGGTCTTCCGGCCGTGCGCGCACGAAGACCCTGGCCGAATGCAGCTTGTCCGGTGCTACGTCGAAGACCAGTTCCTGGCTCGGAGTCGAGGTCGAGCCGGATTCGGTCATATGGGCGCCCGGAAGCCCTTCGAGGCTCAGCAGGAACGACCGCGGCTCGGCCTTCATGTTGAGGATCTTCACGGTATAGCCGTTGCGGATCTCGCCGTCCGACAGCCGCACGAACAGCGGATTGCGGTCGTGCAGGATGTTGAGGTCGAGACGGTCGCGCATCGCCAGCGTCGCCAGCAGCGCCAGGCCGATGCCGCACCAAAGGGCCATGTAGATGAACGTGCGCGGCCTGATGAAGGACTTCCAGCCGGTCGTCGCCGGCATGCCCTGCATGTTGCTCTGGTAGTCCTTCAGCGTGGCATAGTCGATCAACCCGCGCGGCTTGCCGATCTTGCTCATTACCCCGTCGCAGGCGTCGATGCACAGCGCGCAGGTGATGCATTCGAGCTGCTGGCCGTCGCGGATATCGATGCCCATCGGGCAGACGGCGACGCAGGCATTGCAGTCGATGCAGTCGCCGACCTTCTCGCCGGCCTCGATTGCTTTCTTCTGATGCCTGGAGCGCGGCTCGCCGCGCCAGTCGTTGTAGGTCACCGTCAGCGAATGCTCGTCCAGCATCGCCGCCTGGATGCGCGGCCACGGGCACATGTAGGTGCACACCTGCTCGCGCATGAAGCCGGCGAAGACATAGGTCGTGAACGTCAGGATCGCCACGGTGAAATAGGCGACGGGCGGCGCCTGGAAGGTGACGAAATTGACCAGCAGGGTCGGTGCGTCGGCGAAGTAGAAGATCCACGCGCCGCCGGTCATCACCGCGATGATCAGCCAGAGCGCGTGCTTGGCGATCCGCTTGCGGATCTTGTCGAAGGTCCACGGCGCCTGGTCGAGCCGGATGCGGGCATTGCGGTCTCCCTCGACCCAGCGCTCGACGGCGATGAACAGGTCGACCCATACCGTTTGCGGGCATGTATAACCGCACCAGGCCCGGCCCACCGTGGACGTGACCAGGAACAGGCCGATACCCGCCATCACCAGAAGGCCGGCGATATAGAAGAATTCCTGCGGCCAGATCTCGATGAAGAAGAAATAGAACCGGCGGTTCGCCATGTCGACGAGCACCGCCTGGTCGGGGGCGTGCGGCCCGCGGTCCCAGCGTAGCCACGGCGTCACGTAGTAGATGCCGAGCGTCACCGCCATGATCCACCATTTCAGGCGGCGGAAAAAACCTTCGGCGCGCTTCGGAAAGATCTTCTTGCGCGCCGCGTAGAGCGATCGGTTCTCTTTCTTGTTGACCGGCTCGACATCGAGCCGGTCAACCATCTGGTCGCTCATGATTTACCCTTCGCTACTCGCCGCCGCCCAGGCTGTGCACGTAGACCGCAAGCTGCTTCAGCGTCGCCGGATCGAGACGCTGGCCCCAAGCGGGCATGACGCCATGCTTCGGTCGGTTGATCTGGGCGACGATCTCATCGCGGCTGCCGCCGTAGAGCCAGATCTGGTCGCTTAGCCGCGGCGCTCCGAGGTCCTGGTTGCCCTCTCCGTTGTCGCCGTGGCATGCGGCGCAGTTCTCGGCATAGACCGTGGCTCCGCGCGCCTCCGCCGCCGTGTCGAACTCCTGGCCCGACAGTTTCAGCACATGTTCGGCCACATCGGCAATCTCGGCGCGGCTCAGGATGCCGTCGGCGCCGAAGGCCGGCATGTCGGAGATGCGCGTGTCGTCGTCACCGGCGTAGCGGATGCCGTGCTGCAGCGTCGTCTCGATTGCCTCCACCGTGCCGCCCCAGATCCAGGCGTCGTCGTTGAGGTTCGGATAGCCCGGGCCGCCGGCGGCGCCCGATCCGTGGCACTGCGAGCAATAGACCTTGAACGCCGACGCTCCACCGGCGGTGGCGAACTGGAACAGCGTCTCGTCGGTGCGGATCTCGTCCACCGGCGTGTTGACGATCCTGTTCAGCACTTCCGCCCTGTCGGCCTGCGCCATGGCCAGCTCTTCGCTGACCGCCTTGCGGCTGGAATAGTTCCAGATGCCTTTCGTCGCTTCCGTCGCAAGCGGAATCGCCGGATAGACGACCATGTAGCCGATCGCCCAGACGATTGTGGCGTAGAAGGTCCACAGCCACCAGCGCGGCAGCGGATTGTTGAGCTCCTTGATGCCGTCCCATTCGTGGCCGGTCGTCTCGACGCCGGAAACCTCGTCAATCTTCTTCTCCATCAGTCAGTCTCCGTGTTCCGTGCGGCCTTGGCCGCGGCGGGCCGGTCCGGCGATGTTTCGTCGAATGGGATCATCGAGGCGTTCTCGTAGATCCGGCGCGATCCTGGCCGGAAGACGAACGCGATGACGATCAGGAAGATTGCCAGCAGGTAGACGAGCCCCCAGCTATCGGCGAAATGGCGTAATTCGTTATAGTCCATGACGCCCCCTCCTAGCGGTAGTTCTCGTCGGCCTGGTAGGCGCTGAAATCGACCAGGGTGCCGAGCATCTGCAGGTATGCCACCAGCGCATCCATCTCGGTGATCCGGTTCGGATTGCCGTCGAAGTCGCGGATCTTGACCTTCGGATAGCGCTCGGCGAGCGCGTCCGCGCCGTCCGCATCCGGATCGGCCTGGGCCCGCAGGTCTGCCTCGGCGGCGGCGATCATCGCCTCGTCGTAGGGCACGCCGACCCGGGCATTGGCGATCAGGTGATCCCCTATGCCGTCGATCCTGAGGTTGGTGTCGGCAAGGAAGCCGTAGGGCGGCATGATCGATTCCGGCACCACGTCGCGCGGATTGATCAGGTGCTGGACGTGCCATTCGTCGGAATAGCGGTCGCCGACGCGGGCAAGGTCCGGCCCGGTGCGTTTCGAGCCCCACTGGAACGGATGGTCGTACATGCTCTCCGCCGCCAGGCTGTAATGGCCGTAGCGCTCCACCTCGTCGCGGAACGGACGGATCATCTGGCTGTGGCAGACATAGCAGCCCTCGCGGACGTAGATGTTCCGCCCGGCCAGCTCCAGCGGCGAGTAGGGCCGCATGCCTTCCACCTTCTCGATCGTGTTCTGCAGGTAGAACAGGGGTGCGATCTCCACCAGCCCGCCCACACTGACGACCAGCAGGCTGAGCACCAGCAGCAGTGTCGCGTTCTTCTCGATGATTTCGTGCTTAAACATCGTCTTGCCCCCTATTCGGCCGGCACCGCGGCAGGCATGCCGTAGGGCTCTTCCTGCCGCGTCCTGCCGCGGATTGTCTGGTAGATGTTCCACACCATGATCAGTGCACCGAAGAGGAACAGCAGTCCGCCGAAGCCGCGCAGAACATATTCGATGTGGATGGCCGAGACGGTCTCGATGAACGAGTTCACGAGGAAGCCCTGGTCATCGTATTCGCGCCACATCAGACCCTGCGTGATGCCGGCGACCCACATCACCGCCGCGTAGACGACGATGCCCAGCGTCGCGAGCCAGAAGTGCCAGTTGACGAGGCGCAGGCTGTAGAGCCCGTCGCGGTGCCACAGTTTGGGCACCAGGTAGTAGACCGAGGCGAACGAGATCATGCCCACCCATCCGAGCGCGCCGGAATGGACATGGCCGATCGTCCAGTCGGTGTAGTGGCTGAGTCCGTTCACCGCCTTGATCGACATCATCGGACCCTCGAAGGTCGACATGCCGTAGAAGGCGATGGCAAGCACCATCATGCGCAGCACCGGGTCTGTGCGCAGCTTGTCCCAGGCGCCCGACAGCGTCATCAGGCCGTTGATCATGCCGCCCCACGACGGCATCCACAGCATGATGGAGAACACCATGCCCAGCGTCTGTGCCCAGTCGGGCAGGGCGGTGTAATGCAGGTGGTGCGGACCGGCCCAGATGTAGAGGAAGATCAGCGACCAGAAGTGCACGATCGACAGGCGGTAGGAATAGATCGGCCGCTCCGCCCGCTTCGGCACGTAATAGTACATCATGCCGAGGAAGCCTGCCGTCAGGAAGAAGCCGACCGCATTGTGGCCGTACCACCATTGCGTCAGCGCGTCCTGCACGCCGGCGAACGCCGAATAGCTCTTCGTACCCAGTATCGAGACCGGCATCGACAGGTTGTTGACCACGTGCAGCATCGCGATGGTCACGATGAAGGCGAGGTAGAACCAGTTGGCGACGTAGATGTGCGGTTCCTTGCGCTTCAGCAGCGTGCCGAGGAAGACCAGCAGATAGACCACCCAGACGATCGTCAGCCACAGGTCGACATACCATTCCGGCTCTGCATATTCCTTCGACTGGGTGATGCCCAGAAGGTAGCCGGTAGCCGCCAGCACGATGAACAACTGGTAGCCCCAGAACACGAACCAGGCGGCGTTGCCGAGCGCCAGCCGGGTGCGGCAAGTCCGCTGCACCACATGGAAGCTCGTCGCGATCAGGGCGTTGCCGCCGAAGGCGAAGATCACTGCGGAGGTGTGCAGCGGGCGCAGCCGGCCGAACGTCGTGAAGGGCAGATCCAGATTGAGCGCCGGAAACGCGAGCTGGAACGCGATTAGGACCCCTACAAGGAACCCGGCGATGCCCCAGAACATGGTGGCGATGACGCCGGCCCGGATCACGCCGTCGAGATATTCGCTCTCCTCTGCGGCCTTCGGCCGGCCTCCGAACTCGTATGTCCTGGCGCTGTAGATCGCCGCAAGGGCGATGGCGATCAGGAATATGCTGGCGTGGACGGCGAACAGCGGATCGTGGGAAAATCCCGCCGCCAGGACCGCCAGAAGTGCCAGCACGCCGTACAGCCCCATCTGGATTGCGATATGCATGGGAACCCCCTCATTATGTGCAGCAGAACGGGCCCGGGACGGAGTCCGGGCGCCTGTTCGCGGGGGACTATGCTGAGCCGTGTCGGGGCCCGGATTGATCTGGGTCAAGTGGCGATGGGTTATTCAAACCCACCTGCGCGTCGTTTCAGCGCAGCATGTAGAGCCCTGCCACCGTCGCCATGTAGACCGCCATGACGAGGATGGAATCGACGCCGACGCCGCGGATCGTTCGGGTTGAACGGATCACCAGCCCGACTACGTAGATCGCCGTGACCAGTACGCCGGACGTGATGGCGAAGACGGCGCTGGCGTCGGCCTGCGCCA
>DATHRP010000331.1:0-5714 GCA_035465195.1 Afifellaceae bacterium
GTCAACACAGGGTCCGGGCTGGTTGTCATCGATACCGGCCTGGGACCGGCAACGGCCGCGGATTCCAACAACACGGCCGGTCTTTTCCAGAAAAACCTGGTGGCCGCCGGTCTTAGCGCCGACGCGGTCGACACCGTCATCATTTCGCACTTCCACGGCGATCACGTAAACGGCCTGATCGACCAGAACCAGTTGCTCTTCCCCAACGCCGAGATCCTCGTTCCAGCGAAAGAGCTCGCATTCTGGATGGACGACGGCGAGATGTCGCGCGCACCGGAGGGTCGCATGCAAGGCCTGTTCAAGAACAACCGCCGCGTCTTCAATGAAGACACCATGAAGCACGTCGCCACATACGAGTGGGACAAGGACGTGGTGTCAGGCATAACGGCAAAGGGCACGCCGGGTCACACGCCGGGCCATACCTCGTTCGTCATTTCGTCGGGCGACGACAGCGTTTTCGTGCAGTCGGATGTCACGAACAATCCCGCGCTGTTCGTGCGCAATCCGGGCTGGCATGCGACGTTCGACCAGGATGGGGCCATGGCCGAGGAGACGCGCCGCAAGGTCTACGACATGGTGGTCGCCGAGAAGATGCCGATCCAGGGCTTCCATTATCCGTTCCCGGCGCTCGGCTATGTCAGCAAGGACGGTGACGGCTACAATCTCGTGCCGGTCCCCTGGACAACCCAGCTCTGACGCCAGTTCAGGCCGTTGAACCGGGAGACCGTCGCGCTGGCGGTCTCTCTTCCATCATCCCCGCGCGACCGGCCGCGTTTAGTAGGCCTGTCCCTCGGAGTTGAATTTCCGTACCGACTCGAAGGAACGCCAAAACTGGAGGATCAGGGCCGCCAGCAGGAAGACGCTGGCCATGAAGACGACGAAGATCCGCCCTTCCCGGTCGAGTTCAGCCTTGGGATGGAAGACATCGGGGTGGTGGGAAAAGTACTCCACGTCGATCGCCTCGCCAGTCCCGAAGCGACGTTCCAGCAGCAACATTTTTCCGATATGGGGCCGGCCGGTCCGGTCGTCGAACTCGTAGATGATCTCCCATGCACCGGCCTTATTCTGCATCGCTGCAGTTACAATGCCCGGTGCCGTCACCGGGCTGGCTTTGATCAGACCGTAGCGCACCCCAGCTTCCTGGCTCATTGCCAGGACGATGGACATCATCGTGATCAGGATGCCGACAATCACGAGATTGCTGTATAGATAGTCTTTTTCGGCTTCGCGCGGCTCGTATATCTCCTGGAACTAATACATTGATATCGCTCACTATTGGGAATATCGCGGTTTTGCGCAATGGAAATCGGCAAAGACTGCCGCCCCTTGACAGGCGGTGCTATTGTTTCTTGAAAGCGCCGCAATCGATAACATCGGAAGCGCAGCCATGACCGCACCGTTCAAGCCCAAGACGACGCCGGACATCGACCGTATCACCGGCAATACCCGCCTGCGCCGCAACCGCCGGACCGGCTGGTCGCGCAGGATGGTGCGCGAGAACAGCCTTGCCGCGGAGGACCTGATCTGGCCGCTGTTCCTGATTGACGGCAAAAACCGGCGCGAGCCGGTTCCGTCCATGCCGGGCGTAGAACGCCTCAGCGTTGACCAGGCGGTTCTGGAGGCGGAACGGGCTGCCGATCTCGGTATCCCGCTGCTATCCCTGTTTCCGTATACCGATCCCGCCCGCCGCACCGAGGACGGGTCGGAGGCGCTCAATCCCGACAATCTGGTCTGCTCCGCCTGCCGTGCGATCAAGGCCACGGGCGCCGATGTCGGCGTCATGATCGACGTCGCGCTCGACCCCTATACCAGCCACGGACATGACGGCCTGTTGGACGGCGAGCGGATAGTAAACGACGAAACCGTCGCCGTGCTCGTCCAGCAGGCGCTGGTCCAGGCGGAGGCCGGCGCCGACGTGATCGGCCCGTCCGACATGATGGACGGCCGGGTCGGCGCTATCCGCGAGACGCTCGACCGCGCAGGTCACGGCGACGTCCAGATCATGGCCTATTCGGCGAAATATGCATCGGCCTTCTACGGCCCGTTCCGCGACGCGGTCGGCTCGTCGGCGACGCTTATCGGCGACAAGCGAACGTACCAGATGGATCCGGCCAACGGCGACGAGGCGCTGCGCGAGGCCGAGCGCGACATCGCCGAGGGCGCCGACATGATCATGGTCAAGCCCGGCATGCCCTATCTCGACATCCTCTGGCGGCTGAAGGAGGCCTTTGCGATGCCGACCTTCGCTTACCAGGTCTCGGGCGAGTACGCGATGATCAGCGCGGCGGCGCAGAACGGCTGGATCGACGGCGAGCGCGCGATGATGGAAAGCCTGATGGCCTTCAAGCGCGCCGGCGCCGACGGCATCCTGACCTATTTCGCCCCGAAAGCCGCGGAAATCCTGGCACGCCGCTGACGGCACGGTGTCCGCTGCGGCCACCGGTCGGCCTTGAAACCGACGCGTCCCCTGACCACATGCAGGCCAGAGGAGAGTTTGCCCATGATTGATGCGACCGGCAGAACCGATCCTGTAACGATCGACAATGTCGCCGACGTGGACCGTCTCGACAATGTCCGCACCAGCCGCGTGCTGGCTTTCCTGGTCGACGCCGCGGCAATCCTCGTTCTGATGGGGATCTCCTATGCCGTCGTCTTCATCCTCGGCGTGCTGACGTTCGGCCTCGGATGGCTGCTTTTCTTTATCGTCTGGCCGGCGGTCGCCTTGCTCTACTACTTCTTCACCCTGAGCCAGACCGGTTCGACCCCCGGCATGAACCTGTTCGCCATCGAACTGCGCGAGGCCAACGGCAGCCGGCCGCATCCGATCATCGGTCTCGTCCACCCGGCCCTTTTCTGGTTCATGGCAGGCATCTTCCCGCTGCTGTTGATCTCCATCGTCGTGTCGCTCGTCGATGACCGCAAGCGTATGCTGCACGACATCGTGCTGCGGACCGTAATGGTCCGCAAGGCCTGATCATCACCCACTTGCCTTCATTGCAATGGCGCTCTAGTTCGGAGCAGTCAGTGATACGATGAAGGCGCGATGCACGACATATCAGAACTGGTGGAAGGGTACCGCCGCTTCCTGAACGGCCGGTACCCGGAAGAAGCCGCCCTGTACCGATCGCTCGCCGAGCAGGGGCAATCCCCGAAGGTGATGATCATTGCCTGCTGCGACAGCCGGGCCGACCCGGCGGCGGTCTTCAATGCGAGTCCCGGCCAGTTTTTCATCGTCCGCAACGTCGCCAACCTGGTTCCGCCGTTCGAGCCGCACGGCGACTATCACGGCACCAGCGCCGCACTCGAATTCGCCGTGACCGGGCTGGAGGTCGAGACCATCGTGGTCATGGGCCACGCGCGCTGCGGCGGCATCCGCGCCCTGCTCGACGGCATTTACGAGAAGACCGCCGAACAGGGCTTCATCGGCCGCTGGATGTCGATCCTGCGCGCCGCGCGGTCGGAAGCGCTGAAGCAGTCTGCCGGCGGCACCGACGCCGACAGACAGCAGGCGCTGGAGCATGCCGGCGTACGCCAGTCGATCGAGAACCTGCAGACCTTTCCCTTCGTCCGCGAACGCATTGCCGATGGCAGGCTGCGCCTGCGGGGTGCCTATTTCGACATTGCGGACGGCAGGTTGCTCGGGCTCGATCAGGAGACTCTCCGGTTCAGGCCCGTAGCCTAGGCAAGGCTCGGGATCTCGCCGGGCATTCTGCCATCTTCAATTGCATTGTCGCTCTGCCAATGCGCCGCTAGTCTTCTGTTATGCAAGGGGATTCTCTGGTGGCCATGGCCGATATCCAGATGTGGCTGACATTCGCGATCGTCGCCGGGGCCATTGTCGGCTTTTCGTTCGACCGCATTCCCGTCGAAGTGACCGCGCTGACGACGCTGGTGGCCCTGGTCGTGATTTTCGTGGTCGCACCGGACCTTGCCGGCCATGATCCGGTCCTCACCCTTCAGGACCTTCTGGTCGGGTTCGGCAATCCGGCGCTGGTCGCGGTACTCTCCCTGATCATCGTCGGGCAGGCCCTTTTCCAGACCGGCGCCCTGGACCCCGCGACCCGTTTGCTTACGCGGGCTAGCCGGGTCGGCCTGTGGCTCAGTTTCGGCGCCGTGCTGGTTGCAGCCGCGATCTTTTCCGCGGTCCTCAACAACACACCTGTCGTCGTACTCCTGATCCCGGTACTGGCGGCGCTGGCCCGCGAACGCAGGCTGTCTTCGGCCCGCTTCCTGATGGCGATGAACTACGCCACCATGCTCGGCGGTTCGATGACGCTGATCGGCTCGTCCACCAACCTGCTCGTCGCCGATGTCGCTGCCCGCACTGCGGATCTCAGGCTCGGCATGTTCGACATCACGGTTCCCGGAATGGTGCTTGCGGCGGCCGGGCTCGTCTATGTGCTGGTCTTCGTGCCGCGCCTCTTCGCCGACCGTCCCGCCGACGACCAGAGCCATACCAGCGGCAAGCAGTTCATCGCGGAACTGGTGCTGCCGGACGAACACCACCTGATCGGAACGGAGTCCGTCGCCGGTCTGTTCCCCGGCCTGAAGCATGTCACCGTCCGGCTGGTGGAGCGCGACGGCCAGCGCTGGGTCGCCCCGTTCGACGGCTTGACGTTCTGCGCAGGCGACCGCGTCGTCTTCGGCGGCGTGCGTCGTGAACTGGCCGAGCTCGGCATCATCGTGCCGCTGGCCTCCAGCGGCAGCGACAAGCGCGCCGGCCTTTCGATTGCCGAGACCATCGTCGCGCCCGGCTCCCGCCTGGTTGGCCGCTCGCCGCGCGCCACCGGCATCGAGAACCAGACGGGCGCCCACGTCGTCGCCATCGAACGGCGTGGCCGCATGCATCGCGGCACATTCGCCGACATCCGGCTGGAACCCGGCGACGTGCTGCTGGTCGCCGGCGGCGACGAGGCGTTCGAGCGGCTTCGCGGCGGCCGCGACCTGCTTCTCCTTGAACGCTCCTTCGCACTCCTTCCCGATTATCGCGGAAGCCGGAAGGCTTTGGCGATCTTCGCCTGGATGGTCGCCATGGCGGCAACGGGGGTCCTGTCCATCACCGTCGCCGCCCTGTGCAGCGCCCTGATGATGGTGGTTTCCGGATGCCTCAACGTGCGCCAGGCAAGGCGCGCTTTCGACAGCCGCATCTTCATGCTGGTCGGCGCATCCATCGCCATGGCGTCCGCCATGAATGTCACCGGCGTTGCGGCCTCTCTTGCCGGTTCACTGGTGCAGCTCACCATGTCCGGCGGCCCGGTCGTGCTGCTTTCCGCGCTTTTCGTGTTGATAGCAATATTAACGAATGTGCTGTCGAATAATGCCACGGCCGTTCTGTTCACGCCGATCGCCATCTCGGCCGCAAGGGCGATCGATGCACCTGTGGAGCCGTTCGTTGTCGCAGTCATATTTGCAGCCAACGCGTCTTTCGCAACGCCCATCGGCTACCAGACCAACCTGCTCGTCATGGCGCCCGGCAACTATCGATTCCGCGACTATCTCATCGCCGGTGGACCGCTGGTGGTCATATTGTGGGGGGTCTTCACACTCTTCGCGCCATGGTATTATGGTCTGTGACAGGATTTGGCACCGGATCGAACGATAATCGCGTCATGACCAAACCGATCTCCGACAGTCAACAGTTCTATCTGACGGCGCCCAATCCGTGCCCTTACCTGGACGGCCAGCAGGAGCGGAAGGTCTTCACGCAACTGGCC
>DATHRP010000332.1:0-7299 GCA_035465195.1 Afifellaceae bacterium
CCAGCGTCTTGCCGGCGCCGGTCGGCGCGATCAGCAGCGTCGACCGGCCTGCCCGCGCGGCCTCCAGCAGGTCGAGCTGGTGCGGCCTCGGAGACCACCCACGGCTTGCGAACCATGCACCGAAGCGGTCCGGCAGCGTAGCCGCAGCGTCTATGGTCCGGGCGTCAAGGTCTGTCATCGGGGCAATTCTAGCGGCGGAGCCCCGACTGTCGAGCCGGGCTTGCGGTCGGCGGTTCGGCCGGTCTACCAATCGCGGAAAGCAAGGATTGGACCCGGATGGGAAAATCGAAGAAATCGAAGGCGGCGAAGAAAAAGGCGGATCGTGACGATCCCGACAGCCTGACCGTCGATATCGACCTCGATGTCTATCGCCTGATCGAGGCGTCGCGCCGGTCGTTCGGCGAAAGCCGCAACCGGATCCTGCGCCGCCTTCTGAAGATCGACGGTGAGGATGCCAACCCGGTTGCGTTTTCTCGCGCCAACGCGGGCGGCGCGGTCGACGGCGGCTGGTCCAAGATCGATCGCCACGGCCGCTCGATCTTCCTGCCCAACGGGACGGCACTGCGCGCCGCCTATGCGGGCATGGCGGTGGAGGGCGAGATCGTCGGCGGCATGTGGGTGGTGGCGGGCCACGCCTACAACTCGCCGTCCGCTGCACTGAACGCCAATGTCCGCACCCGTGACGGCAACACCGTCAACCTCAACGGCTGGCGGCACTGGGAGGTCCGGGTGCCGGGCAGCGAGACCTGGGTGCGGCTCCACCGGTTCGAGCCCGAGTAAGCGACCATGCGTCCGTCCGACCTGCTTCGTCCGACGCCGGAGGGCCTCTATTGTCCGCCCGGAAAGTTCCATATCGATCCTGTGCGGCCGGTTGAGCGGGCGCTGATCACGCACGGGCACGCCGACCATGCCCGGTCAGGTCACGGTGCCGTCATGGCGACGGCCGAGACGCTGAAGATCATGGAAGCACGCTACGGCGAGCAATTCGCCGCATCGCGGCAGGAAGCCGAGCCCGGAAAAGTGACCGGGATCAACGGCGTATCCGTCTCGTTTCATCCGGCCGGGCATGTTCTCGGCTCTGCGCAGATCCTGGTGGAGAAGAATGGGCTCAGGATCGTCGCCTCCGGCGACTACAAGCGCCGCGCCGATCCGACCTGCGCGCCGTTCGAGCCGCTCACCTGCGACGTCTTCATCACCGAGGCGACGTTCGCGCTGCCGGTGTTCCGCCACCCCGACGACCGAGGCGAGATCGGGAAGCTGCTGACCTCGGTCCGGCAGTTCCCCGAGCGCGCCCATCTCGTCGGCGCTTATGCCCTCGGAAAGGCGCAGCGGATCATCGCGCTGCTTCGCCAGGCCGGTTACGATGAGACAATTTACATTCACGGCGCCTTGCAGAAGCTTTGCGATCTCTACCGCGATCTCGGCGTCGATCTCGGCCCACTCGCTCCGGCCACCGTGGAGAAGGGGAGCAAGGCCGATTTCGCCGCCGCCATCGTCGTCTGTCCGCCGTCGGCGTTTGCCGACCGCTGGTCGCGCCGCTTCCCCGATCCGCTGACATGCTTCGCCTCCGGCTGGATGCAGGTCCGCCAGCGCGCCCGCCAGCGCGGCGTCGAACTGCCGATGGTCATCTCCGATCATTGCGACTGGGACGAGATCACCGGCACGATCCGCGAGATCGGCCCGCAGGAAGTATGGGTCACGCACGGCCGCGAGGAGGCGTTGGTGCGCTGGTGCGAGCTCAACCAGCTTCGCGCCCGGCCGCTGCACATTGTCGGCTACAAGGACGAGGCCGAGTAGCCTGTTCGCTGGTCAGAGACCCAGCATGCGCGGCACGTCGTCCATCGCGTGGAAGATTTCCGCGCCGGCCGCGCGAAGCTCCCCCGGATCGGTGAACGGATTGCCGCAATAGCCAAGCACACGGGCGCCCGACGCCACGCCCGCCAGCACCCCGGAAAGCGAATCCTCGATGATGACTGCGTCCCGGCACGAGCGGCCCATCGCCTCGGCGGCATGAAGGAAGACATCCGGATGCGGCTTGCCGCGGCCGACATCCTGTGCGCTGAACAGGACGTCGCGCAGGCAGTTGAGCAGGCCGCTCTGGCCGAGCGTCACATGCATCTTGGAAACCGAGCCCGACGAGGCGACGCAATAGGGAAGGGCCCGTTCTTCAAGCATTGCCAGAAGTGCGCCGACACCGGGGACCGGCTGCACGCCTTCAGCCAGTGTCAGTTCGACTTCGCGGCGGATCGCCGCTGGTAGCGCCGGGTCCGGTTCGACGCCGGCCATGTCGGCAAAGTGCAGGCAGACATCCTCCATGGTCTTGCCCTGGAACAGCGAGCGGCATTGGCTTCCGGTCATCGGCACGCCCATGCTCGTGAAGATCTCCGCCATGCGGTCGTTGGCGGCAGGTTCGGTGTCAACCAGCACGCCGTCGCAATCGAAGATGACCAGTTCCGTCATGAGTTTCCCTGGTTCGGCGCCGGATAGCGCGGCCCGGTATCGGCACATTGATTCACGAAACACGCGCAATAAACTATTCCTATATCGTCAGACAAATCGGAGTCCTCATGATTGTGCGCCTTTCGCTGATCGTTGTCCTCGTTTTCGGGCTGTCGATAACGCCGGCCAGGGTATCGGCGGCCGTCAATCGTTCGGCGGTGGAAAGCCTTTTCCATGACTGGGTTGAAGCCGACCTTTGGCCCGAAGCGCGAAGAGCCGGCGTGTCGCGCAAGACGTTCCAGGCGGCGATGGCCGGCGTGACGCTGAACTGGGATCTGCCGGACCTTGCGCCGCCAGGCAGTTCGCCGCACGGGCCGGCGGTGCAGCGCCAGTCGGAGTTCCGGGCACCGGCTGCCTATTTCGCGCCCAAGCGGCTCGCCAATCTGGCGCGGCTCGGAAGCGGGCAGTTGGTAAAGTGGAAGAAGACGCTCGACGGGATCGAACGGCGTTACGGCGTCCCGCGTGAGATCGTTGTCGCCATCTGGGCGCGGGAAAGCGATTTCGGCCGCGCGCCGCTGCCTTACAATGCCGTCCGCTCGATCGCCACCCAGGCCTTCATGGGCCGGCGCAAGGACCTGTTCCGTGCCGAGCTTCTGGCCGCCCTGAAGATCCTCGAACAGGGCCATGTTCCGCCGTCCCGCATGAAGAGCGCCTGGGCAGGCGCCCTCGGCCAGCCGCAATTCATGCCGACCAAGTTCCTCGATTACGCCGTCGATTTCGATGGCGACGGCCGCCGCGACATCTGGAATTCCGTCCCCGACACGCTGGCCTCCATCGCCCATTTCCTGAAGGAGCACGGCTGGCAGTCCGGCCGCGACTGGGGCTTCGAGGCGAGCGTCCCGGAGCACGTCTCCTGCGCGCTGGAAGGACCGGAGCAGGGCCGTCCGGTGCGCGAATGGATCGACGCCGGGGTGAGGCGCGTGTCCGGCAGGGCTTTTCCGGAATCTGAGCACCGCAAGACCGGCTACCTGATGATGCCGGCCGGCCGTCTCGGCCCGGCCTTTATCGCCACGGAGAACTTCTACATCCTGAAGTTCTACAACGAGTCCGATCTCTATGCGCTCTATATTGGCCATCTGGCCGACCGGATGCGCGGTGCAGGACCGTTTCGGCAGAGCTGGTCGAAGCTCGACAGCTTCAACCGTCGCGACGTCCGCCGCATGCAGGAGAAGCTGGTCGGTTTCGGCTACGATGTCGGCGGCGTCGATGGCCTCGTCGGTTTCAAGACCCGCACCGCGACCGGCGACTGGCAGGCCAAGAACGGCTTGGCGGCCACCTGTTTCCCGGGTACGCAGATCCTGCGCGCGCTGCGGTAGGCCTGCGGGCTGTGTCCGCCCGCACTATATTCCATCCATGCAGCACTTCGCCGCACTGATCGACCGTCTGACACTGACACCGCAGCGCAACGGCAAGCTGCGCCTGATGGTCGACTATTTCCGCGACACGCCGGACCCGGACCGCGGCTATGCGGTCGCCGCACTCACCGGCGAGCTGGAGATCGCCTCCGTCAAGCCCGCCATGTTGCGCGGCCTTGTCGCCGAGCGAATGGACGAGGTGCTGTTCCGCTATTCCTACGACTATGTCGGCGACCTGGCCGAGACCATCTCGCTGGTCTGGCCGAACGAGGGCGAATCGGGTGACGACGACCACCCCGTGCCGGGCCTGTCGGATATCGTCGAGGCCTTGCAGGCGGCCGGCCGCGTCGACGGCCCGCGGCTGGTGGAACAATGGCTCGACCGGCTCGACACCAGCGGCCGTTACGCTCTCCTGAAGCTGGTGACAGGTGCGCTCAGGATCGGCGTCACCGCCCGGCTCACAAAGCAGGCGCTGGCACTTTTCGGCGATAGGGACGTGACGGAGATCGAGGAAATCTGGCACGGGCTGGCGCCGCCTTATAAGGCGCTGTTTGCGTGGCTGGAGGGCAGGGCGGAGAAGCCGGAGAGCGCCGCCCGCGGCCCGTTCCGGCCGGTCATGCTCGCCCATCCGGTCGGCGACGGCGACCTGGCGAAGGCCGATCCGCAGGACTACGCGGCCGAATGGAAATGGGACGGCATACGGGTCCAGGCGGTCAGCGATCGCGGCGTGCGGCGTATCTATTCGCGCACCGGCGACGACATTTCCAAGAGCTTTCCCGATCTTCTGGAGGCGCTCACCTTCGAGGGCGCCATCGATGGCGAGTTGCTGGTCGCACGGCATGAGAACGACGTTCCGGTCATCGCACCCTTCGGCGACCTGCAGCAGCGCCTCAACCGGAAGACCGTTTCGAAGAAGCTGATGGAGAGCCATCCGGCCTTCATCCGCGCCTACGACCTGCTGCACGCCGGCGAGACCGACTGGCGCGCCGTGCCGTTCCGCGACCGGCGCGACGCGCTGCAGGATTTTATCGGCCAGGCGGCATCGCCGCGCATCGACATTTCGCCGCTGGTCGATTTTTCCGGCTGGGATCACCTGGAGGCCCTGCGCGCCGAACCGCCGGAGGCCGTTGCCGAGGGCATCATGCTTAAGCGCTGGGATTCCACCTACCAGCCTGGCCGCCCGAAGGGCCCGTGGTTCAAGTGGAAGCGCGATCCCTTTCTGGTCGACGCCGTGCTGATGTACGCCCAACGCGGTCACGGCAAGCGCTCGTCCTTCTATTCCGACTATACGTTCGGCGTCTGGACGGTCGAGACCGGCGAGGAGCAATTGGTCCCCGTCGGCAAGGCCTATTTCGGCTTCACCGACGAGGAACTGAAGACGATCGACAAATATGTCCGCGACAACACCGTTGAGCGGTTCGGCCCGGTCCGCTCGGTGCGCGCCGAACCGGAACACGGCCTGGTGCTGGAGGTCGCCTTCGAAGGCCTCAACCGCTCGACGCGGCACAAGTCCGGCGTCGCCATGCGCTTCCCGCGCATCAACCGCCTGCGCTGGGACAAGCCGCCCGCCGAGGCCGACCGGCTCGATGTCCTGCAGGCGATGCTGCCGCCGGAAACACAATAAGTTTCAATTACTTACGCATACAGGCTTGTGGCGACAAGCGAGGATCGCTACCTATCCGTCGAGACAGTCGAAGCGGCGAATCGGAGAAGCGGACATGTCCCAGCGCCTCAACCAGTTTCTCGGCGACACGCCGTTCCGGGTGCTCATCCGGCTGCTGGCGCTCTCCTTCATCGTCGGCCTTGTCCTGTCGGTCATCGGCCTGCACCCGTTCGAGATCTTCGAGTGGGTCGAACGGGTTGCGCAGCGGATCTACAATATGGGTTTCGACGTCATCCGCGAGGCGTTCAACTATCTCTTCCTCGGCGCACTGATCGTCGTGCCGGTGTTCCTGATCATGCGGCTGATGAAGGCGACCAACCGCAGAAGCGGCGGATAAGACCTCAGACAAACCGCGCCGCGGCCCGGTGCAGGGTCGCGTGGCGGTCGGCGAGTGCGTCGATGTCGCTGGAATAGCCGCCGCCGATCACGCCGGTGAAGGCGATGCCCGCCGACCGCACCTTGTCGATGATCCGGAGATCCCGCTCCATAAGTCCCGCATCGCTCAGCGCCAACCGGCCGAGACGGTCCTCGGCATGCGGGTCGACCCCCGCATTGTAGAAGACGATGTCGGGTCGGAACCGCTCCAGCGCCGCGCCGACCGCCGCGCGCACGGTGTCCAGGTAAGCCTCGTCGCCGGTCCGGTCGGGCAGCCCGACATCGAGGTCCGAGGCAACCTTGCGGACCGGGTAGTTCTTTTCCGCGTGGATGGAGAGCGTGAATACGTCTTTGTCCGCCGCGAAGATTTCCGCCGTGCCGTCGCCCTGGTGGACGTCGCAGTCGATCACCATCGCCGTCTCGATCGCCTGCTCGCGCTGGAGCGCGCGGATCGCCACCGCGACATCGTTGAAGACGCAGAAGCCGGCGCCGTGCGAGCGGCGGGCATGGTGACTGCCGCCGGCGGTATTGCAGGCAATCCCCTGTTCCAGCGCCAGCCGCGCTGTGAGAAGCGTGCCACCGGAAGCGCAGCGCGAGCGCATCGCAACGCCCTCGCTGACCGGCAGGCCGATCTGCCGCTCGATCATCGCCGGAACGTTTCCCTCCAGCACATCCAGGACGTAGCTCTCGTCATGCGCCAACGCGATGGTCGCCGGATCTGCGGGTTCCGGCTTGTGGAATGCGCTGTCGGCGGCGATCCCCGTCTCCGAAAGCAGCGCGGCCAGCCGGCGGAACTTCGCCATCGGAAAGCGATGGCCATCCGGCAGGTCGGCGTTGAAGAAGGGATGATGGACGATGGCAAGCGGCATGGCTTTGCCATATAGAGCGATCGGTACCGCAAAACGAGAGTGAATCCCCGCAGATGACGGACAGGGTGGTGGACAGGCCGATGCCTCCGGCACGGGTCAGCGGAGGGGAAAGCCGCGCTTTCGAAGTGACCAACCGGCTGGTCCTCGGCATCGCCGTGCCGATGACGGTCGCATATATCTCCACGCCCCTGATCGGGCTCGTCGATACCGCCGTCATCGGCCAGCTCGGCGTCGCCGCCCTGATCGGCGGTATCGCCATCGGCGCCATCATCCTCGACATCCTGCTGACCAGCTTCAACTTCCTGCGTTCCGGCACGACCGGCCTGACGGCGCAGGCCTATGGCGCCGGCGATGCCAAGGAGCAACAGGCCGTGCTTGCCCGCGCGCTGATCCTCGCCGTCGCTCTGGGCATTGTGGTGATCGCCCTGCAGGTCCCAGTCATCGGCCTCGGCGTCTGGCTGATGGCGGCCGAGCAGGCGGTGGCCGAGGCCGTGCGCACCTATCTCCAGGTCCGGGTCTGGGCCGCGCCGTTCATCCT
>DATHRP010000333.1:0-5480 GCA_035465195.1 Afifellaceae bacterium
CCCCTGTGAGGTTCTCGTCGAACAGGGCGATCAGATCTTCGTCAAAGCCCGCCCGCATCTTCGCGACCTCGTGCCTGGTCGCGTCGATGAAAGCGGCGCGCTGAGCGTCGTCGAGCCCGACGATCTCGACGCCATCGGCCGTCAGCTTCTCGGCGCAGATCGTGTCGTCGTCCTCGGCGAGGCGGCGCTGCGCAGCCGTCGCTTGCCGCATTGCGCTTTCGACGCCGACACGGAAATCGTCCGGCCAGCCGGCGACCGCCTCCTTGTTGAAGAACACCGCGGCGACGCCCAACAGGTGCCGCGTCAGGGTTATGTACCTGTGCGTCTTGTGCAGGCCGAAATTGTAGGTGTTCGTCAGCGGGTTTTCCTGGGCGTCGACGGTGCCGTCGGCGACGGCCGCCTGGAGGTCGCGAACGTCGATCACGGTCGGCTCGAAGCCGAGTGCGGCGAACACCCGCTGGTGCACCGCGTTGGCCAGCGTGCGGAGCTTGAGGCCGCGGCAATCCTCGGGCGTGAGGATCGGCCGGACGGCGTTGGAGATGTGCCGGAAGCCGTTGTCCCAGTAATCGAGCACCGTGAAGCCCGTCTTGTCGGCGACCAGGTCAGCGAGCCGCTTGCCGAGCGGACCGTCGAGCACGGCGTAGGCCCTGGCGCGGTCCGGCACGACGAAATGCTGGTCGAAGATGCCGAGCTCGGGGACGCGGTCGGCGAGATAGCTGGACGAGAAATAGCATCCGGTCAGCTCGCCGCTTTCCGTCATCGACAGCAGGTCGGCGGCCTTCCGCCCGCGTTCGACGATGTTGGAATCGAAGACGAAGCGCACCCTGTCGCCGATCCCGGCCGCCAGCGCCTCGCCGAACACATTTCCGGCGCGGGTGTGCACCGAGGCCGGGCCCTGGTATCCGCCGAACCTGATTTCAAAGGCCGCCATGATTTCAATTCCGATTCATGAGATGCGCGACGGGTTCTGATCCGCACCAGGCGGCGCCGGGCCGCCTTTATTCACTCCGCGGCGACCCGGGCGCTCCCTTCCCGCTTCGCCGTGACCACCACCTTGATGGCGTCTTCGATCCGTTCCCTGGCATATTTGAGCGCCGTCGGCAGATCGTCGAGGGCGAAGGTGTGGGTGTGGATCTTGGTCGCGTCGAACCGCTTGGCCGCCATGAAGGCGATCGCCCGGTGCGTGGCGCTGCGGCCTTCGCCGCGGATGCCGTAGAGATAGACATTGTTGCGGGCGAGTTCCGGCAGGTCGAAGGTGACCGGGCCGTGCGGGAATGCGGCGAGGCAGATCTTGCCGCCGCGGTTGACCATGTGCACCGCGTCGTTGATCGCGTCCTCGGTGCCGGCGCATTCGATTACATAGTCGGCGCCGATGCCGCCGGTCAGGTCCTTGACGATCGTCACCGCGTCGTCGTTACGGACGTTGATCACGTGGTCGGCGCCGAGCTGCTTGCCGATGTCAAGCCGGGCGTCGCGGGTGCCGGTCAGGATCACCGGGTCGGCGCCGAGCGCCTTGGCGACGGCCACTGCGAGCAGCCCGATCGGACCCGGGCCCATCACCACCAGGCTTTCGCCGGCGACCAGTCCGCCGAGCTCGGTCAGCCCGTACATCGACGTGCCGGCGGTGACGACGAGGGTCGCTTCCTCGTCGCTCATGTCGTCGGGCACCTTGATCATCGTGTTGATGTTGTTGACGGCGTATTCGGCGAAGCCGCCGTCGGTGGTGAAACCGTTGGCGCGGTGACCCTTATCGACATCGCCGTAATTGAGGCCGTAGTTCAGGCAGGCGGTGTACATGCCCTGGCGGCAGCGCTTGCACTGGCCGCAGCCGGCATGGATCTCCACGGTGATGCGCTGGCCGATCTTAAACTCGTCGACGCCAGGCCCGAGCGCCACGACCGTGCCCATATATTCATGGCCCGGCGTGAAGTTCTTGTTGAAGGGCAGGCCGCCCTGGATCTTCGCCGGCGAGCCGTAATGGATGATCTCCAGGTCGGTGGCGCAGATGGCGACGGCGTCTATGCGAACAAGGACCTCCGCCTTGCCGGGGACGGGCACGGGCTTGGTCTCCAGTGTCAATTCGTCGGGATCGCCGAGCACCCAGGCCCGCATCGTGTCCGGAACCGGATAGTCCGGCGACGTCTTCACTCCGGGATGGTCATACATGGTGCACTATCCTCGTGGCTTTCCGGCTATCGTAAAGCGATGAGCCACCGCTTACAAATACCGGCGACTCTGCCGGGCTTCAGGTCAGTTCCGCCATCAGCTCTTCCGGATCAGCCGGCAGCGAGACCGGAACGCCGCGCTTGGCGGAAAGATCCATTGCCATAGTGAGCAACAGGTTGTTGTGCCCGTCGGCGGCGGTGGCATGCGGCGTCGACTGGCCGGTATAGATCCGCTGGTACCAGGAATTGGTTTCCTCGCGCATCGGCCCCCAGAGCTGATCGTCGTAAAGGTCGCCCGGTGGGTAACTCGTCAGAAAGTCGACATGGCGCGGCGCGCCGGGGTCGAAGCCTTCCGGGGCGTATCCGGCGCCCTGGGCGATCTCGGTCGCCAGCACCACGTCGCGGTGGGTGTCCTCGATGTCGATCACGCCCTTTGTGCCGACGATGCCGATCTCGATGCCGTAGACGGCGCCCGGCCAGACCACCGGAAGTGCCCAGCTGATGTTCATGCTCCAGATGGTTCCGTCGTCCATGGTGAAGACGCCGAATGTGGAATCCTTGGTGCCCCACTTGCCGAGCGCGGCATCGCACGACTGGGCAAAGACGGAGACCGGCGTCTTGCCCTCCATCAGCCACATGCACATGTCGAGGCTGTGGGTGCCGGAAACGACCATCGGCGTCAGGTTGGCGCGGTCCTGGGTGCGGCTTACCGTGGCGATCGGCACCATGCGGTTCATGAAGGCGCGGGTGACCACCGACGTCACGTCGCCGATCTGGCCGGTGATCAGCCGTTCCTTGACGGCCAGGAAGCGCCGGCGGAAGCGCTGGGTGTAGCCGACGACTGCGTCGACGCCGGCGGCCTCGATCGCCTTGAAGATGCGTTCCGACTGGCGCGCGTCGGTAGCGAGCGGCTTTTCGATGAAGAGATCCAGCCCGCGCTCGACCGCCGCCAGCGTCGGCTCGGTGTGGAAGTTCTCGTCGGTGGCGATGATCGCGGCGGTCACTTCCGGCCGCGCCAGCAGTTCGCGGAAATCGGTGGTGAAGAAATCGGCGTCGACGTCCGCCTTCAGGCGCTCGCCGAGGTCGGACTTCAGGTCGCACAGGCCGATCCATCCGACGCCGGGATAGTCGCGGGCCATCTTTGCGCGAATGCGCCCGATGGTGCCGCAGCCGATGACGGCAAGGCCGATTTCCTTCTTCTTTCTGCTCAAGTCATGCCTCCTGGCGGTTCTGGCGTTCGCGCCGGATGCGCATCACGCCCTCGATGAAGATCAGTCCGATGATGCACAGCAGCACCGTGCCGACATATTGCGACAGCACGTAGCCCAGCGACTTGTCCTCGAACAATATGAGCGACCGGCGGAAATTCTCGTCGGCAAGCGGCGCCAGGATTACGCCGAGGACGATCGGAGCGGTCGGAAAGCGGAACAGGTGGAGCAGGTAGCCCACCAGTCCGGATGCGAACATCACCCACACGTCGAACATGGAGAGACGGATCGCGTAGGCGCCGATGACGCAGATCGGGATGATCAGCGGCATCAGCAAGCCGCGCGGCAGGCTGAACAGTTTGACGCATGGCTTGATCAGCAGGATCGCTGCGCCGTACATCAAGAGGTTCGCCGTGATCAGCGCGGTGTAGATGAAATAGATCAGGCCGGGATGGTCGATCTCGATGGTCGGGCCGACCACCACGTTCTTCAGCGTCAGCGCGGCGAGCAGCGCGGCGGCTGCGGCATTGCCCGGGATGCCGAGCGCAAGCAGTGGCAACATCGAGCCGCCGATATTGGCGTTGTTGGCGACCTCGGCGCTGACGATCGCGTCGTAGCTGCCCTTGCCCCACTTCGCCTTTTCCTCCGGCTTTGCGCGCCTCCGGCCGATATCGTAGGCAAGGAACGAGGCGACGTTCGCGCCGGCGCCCGGTATCGCCCCGATGATCGTGCCGATGATGCCCGACCGGAAGGCCGTCCTGGCATGCCGCGCCAGGCGGCGGAACGAAGGTATGACCCGGCCGACTTCGGTCGGAATCGAATAATGCTCCCTCTGCGGCAGGACCCGCAACACCTCGGCCAGGCCGAACAGGCCGATAAGCACCGCGATATAGTTTATGCCGTCCTGCAGCTCGAGAATGCCGAACGTGAAGCGCGGCACGGAATACATGGATTCGGTGCCGACGAAGGCGACCAACATGCCGAGCCAGCCGGCGATCCAGCCCTTCAGGGGAAGACTGCCGGCGGCCATGGAACCGCTGATGGAAATGCCGATCACCGCGAGCAGGAACATCTCCCAGGAGCGGAAGCTGAGCGCGATGCTCAGGATCATCGGGATGAACCCGACGAGCAGGACGATGCCGACCCAGTTGCCGATGAACGAGGCGCCGATGGCCATGCCGAGCGCCTGGCCGCCCTCGCCGCGCAGGGCCAGTTGATGGCCTTCGATCATCGTCGGCACGGCGTCGGGCGTGCCTGGAATGTTGATCATCACGGCGGAGATGGCGCCGCCGAAGACGCTGCCGGTATAGACGCCGAGCATGAAGGAGAGGGCGGTGTTCTGCTCCATGCCGGCCGACAGGCCGATCAGGAGCGCCATCGCCATGGTCGTCGAAAGTCCCGGCATGGCGCCCCAGACGATGCCCAGCGACACGCCGGCAAGGGTCACCAGCAGGATGTAGGGCGACAGAGCCTGGAGCACGAAATCGGCGATCATCGGTCAGATCGAGCCGGGCAGGGGGATGGTGAAGACGTAGCGGAAAACGCCGGCCAGAAAGACGGTCCAGACGACCGACACCGCAAGACAGGCCCACAGCGCCTTGCGCCAGTAGATCGACAGGATGATGCAGAGCGCGATGATGGTCAGCGCCTCGAACGATCCGAAGCCGAGGCGGAACCCCGCGACGGGCACGACATAGTCGAAGCGGATCAGTTCAAGGCCGGCGAGATAGGCGCCGATCAGGGCGAACAGGACAAGCGTCCGGCGCATCTCGGGACTGGTTTCGGGTGGAACCGTGTCTGCGCCCGCGCTCTTTCGCCGGAACGCCATGAGGCCGAGCCAGAGCGCCATCACGGCAAGGCTGCCGGCGGTCAGGAACGGCAGCAGTCCCGGCGCCGTCACCAGTGATCCGGGGTTTTCCAGCCGCACGGATTCAACCATGACCCACAGAGACAGGAGGATGAGAATAGTCGCGGCGATCAGGTCCTGCGCCGGCGACGCAAAGCCTGCATTCTCGTCCTCGCCGGAGAAGTGCTGATCGTCCGCCATCGTCCTGCCTGTCGTCTGCCGGGAGGCGGAAAGGCGGCGCTAGCGCCGCCTTTCCGCTGC
>DATHRP010000334.1:0-2951 GCA_035465195.1 Afifellaceae bacterium
CAGGCCGTGTCAAGGGCCAGCGGGATCGAGGCAGCCGAGGTATTGCCGTGGTCCTGGACCGTGATCACCACTTTTTCCTCGGAAATCCCGAGCTTCCGGGCGCTGGCATCGATGATGCGCTTGTTCGCCTGGTGCGGAACGAACCAGTCGATGTCGTCTGCCTCGATATTCGCGGCGCGGAAGGCATCCTCGATCACGTCGGTCACCATGCCGACGGCATGCTTGAAGACCTCGCGGCCCTCCATGCGTACGTGCCCCACGGTCTGTGTCGACGACGGCCCGCCATCGACATAGAGCTTCGACTTGTGGGAACCGTCTGACCGCAGGTGCGATGTGATGATGCCGCGCCCGTCGATGCTGTCGGCCTGCTCCTGTGCTTCCAGGACCACGGCGCCCGCGCCGTCGCCGAACAGCACGCAGGTCGTCCGGTCGGTCCAGTCGAGGATCCGCGAAAATGTCTCCGCGCCGATGACCAGGATCCGCCGCGCCTGTCCGCTGCGGATCATCGCATCGGCATTGGCCATGGCGAAGACGAAACCGCTGCAGACGGCCTGCAGGTCGAAGGCCGCACCGTGATGCATGCCGAGCCGGTGCTGGACCGCGACCGCCGTCGCAGGAAACGTGTTGTCGGGTGTCGAAGTCGCCATCACGATGATGTCGATATCGCCGATCTCGACCCCGGAATCGGCAAGCGCCCGGCGCGCGGCTTCCGTCGCCAGGTCGGCGGTCGTCTCGCCGTCGGCCGCGATATGCCGCCGCTCGATACCGGTCCGCTGGACGATCCACTCGTTCGACGTATCGACGATCTTGGCGAGGTCGTCGTTCGTCATCACCCTTTCCGGCAGGAAAGAACCCGTGCCGAGCACCACCGATCTGATCATTGAGCTGCGGCCTCCGCCTGGTCGGACTGATCTGCGACGAATGCGCTGTAGCCCATTTCAAGGTCCCGGTCGATCTGCTCGATCAGCCGGCTGCTGGCCATTTCCCACGCCAGATCTATGGCACTGGCAAAGCCTTCCGGGTCGGCGCTGCCATGGCTCTTGATGGTCAGCCCGTTCAGGCCGAGAAACACGCCGCCGTTGGCGCGGCTCGGGTCCATCTTCTCGCGCAATTGCCGGAACGCCGAGCGCGCGAAGACGTAGCCGATCCTGGCGAAAAGCGTCCGGCTCATCGCCGAGCGCAGATATTCGGCGATCTGCCGCGCCGTCCCCTCCGCGGTCTTCAGCGCGATGTTGCCCGCAAAACCTTCCGTGACGACGACATCCACCGTCCCTCGGCCGATGTCGGTGCCTTCGACGAACCCGTGGTAGGAGAAGTGCGGGTGATCGATCTCCCGCAGAACCTGGCCAGCCTGGCGTACCTCTTCCACGCCCTTGATTTCCTCCACGCCGATGTTCAGCAGACCGACGGTCGGCCGCTCCAGATTGAACACCGAGCGGGCCATCGCCGCACCCATCACCGCGAAATCGACAAGCATGCGCGCGTCCGACCCGATCGTCGCCCCGACATCCAGGACGATGCTTTCACCCCGCAATGTCGGCCAGATTGCGGCAATAGCCGGCCGCTCGATGCCGGCCTGTGTCTTCAGGCAGAACTTCGACATCGCCATGAGGGCGCCGGTATTGCCGGCGGAAACAGCGGCATTCGCCTCACCGTCGCGCACGGCCTGGATCGCCCGCCACATCGACGATTTCCACCGCCCCTTGCGAAGCGCCTGACTCGGCTTGTCGTCCATCTGGACCGTGACGTCGCAATGAGTGAATTCGCTTGCTTCACGGACCCGGGGAAACTGCTCCAGCAGCGGTGTCACCAATGCAGAATCGCCGAAGATCACGAAGCGGATATCCGGCGATCTTTCGATGACGACATCTGCGCCGGCGATCACCGTCGACGCTCCGTCGTCTCCGCCCATCGCGTCCAGCGAAATGATAATCGGATCTGCCATCAGGTCAGTTCACCGTATTCCGTGGGTGCCGGCGACGACCGGCTGAGCGGTCAGTCATCACCGTCCTTCAGCTTGCGCAGGCCTTCAAACGGCGAAACGCGGTCTGACGTATCATCTTCGATGTGCGGCTGGAAGTCGCTATCCGGTTTGCGTGGATAAGGGTCGAGGCCGAGGGCCAGATGCTCGCGGACGAGCGGCCCAAGATCGAGCCGGCCGCCTGTATAATAGTCCAGCTCTTCCTCGTACATCGCATCGAGCAATATCGTCCGGCCCGTCTCGCCGGACTTCGCTTCTTCCGGCAGAAATGTGACATCGACCGTTTCACGCACGCTTTGGCGCACCGGATCAAGCGTGACGATGCAGGTTTGCACAACATCGCCGTCAACGTGGCCGCGCACCCGCAGTCCGTCCTCGCCGTCTGGCGTGACCGTCAGGTCAGCTTCCAGACGCTCGACCGCCGGAATGCCGAGGGCCTCGGCCAGCGCCGCCCGCTCGTCTCCGTCGGCCTCCAGGTGGACCTGTTTGCCGTCCGGCGGAAGATCTCGGGCCCGCACGACATGCGAAAGCAGCTGCCTAGCCATCTGTACCGTCTCCTGAGGCAAATTCCGTCGGATCCGGGAACGCGACAGTGCCGGACCGCAGCGTTTCGATATTCGACCGGCCGGCGAGCCGGTGCGCCGCCTCGACATAGGCGGCGATGGCCAGCACGTCCCTTTCCCGGCCGCCGTCGGGGAATATGTTCCGGGCCACTGCTTCGTGCAAGGCGCTCCCGCCCTCGCGAAGCGCCAGCGAATAGCCGGCGATCCGTCCACCGAACGAGCCGTAGAGGGTTTTCATGCGTTTCGGCACCCTGAGGTCGCTGACGCCCATCTCGCGCAGAGCCGCGTCCATGTCCCGCACAAACAGTTCCATGACCCGCTGCGCCAGGTCCCGGTCCTTTCCGCTGGCATCGACCAGGCGGCCAAGCCCGAGGAACATGTGCAGGCTCAGCATCTCGAAACGTCCG
>DATHRP010000335.1:0-2343 GCA_035465195.1 Afifellaceae bacterium
CCTCCGTCGCAGAACGGGTGGCAGCGCGCGATGCGTTTGATCGCCAGCCAGCTGCCGCGCTGGGCGCCGTGGCGTCGGATGGCCTCGGCCGCATACTGCGAGCAACTCGGCGTGAAGCGGCAATGACTGCCGAGAAAGGGGCTGAGCAGCAGCTGGTAGGCCCGGATCAGAAATTGGAGGAGTTTCGCCATGCCTGCACTTGCCCGTCGTGTGCGGACCCGGTTCGCGGGTTCCGCCAGCCGAGAAAACTTGCCGTGGGGGCCAAGTTCGGCTATAACACTGCAATTTCGTTTTCGGGCCAATCAATTGGGAAATATAAAATGACCAAAAAACAACAGGTTAAGAAAAAGCCCGAAAAGAGCGATGACAAGGAGAAGCTTAGCACGATGACGATTGAGCGCGTTAAACTGAAAAAGGGGTACAAGCCTCGGAAGAACGAGGAATACATGTCCCCGGAACAGCTCGAGTACTTCCGGCAGAAGCTCCTCACGTGGCGGGAAGACCTGATCGAAGAGTCCCGAGAAACCATCACCCACCTGCAGCACGAGGTGCGCGACGTCGGCGACGAAGCCGAGCGCGCCACGCGTGAAACGGAGAACAGTCTGGAGCTGAGGACCCGCGACCGTTACCGCAAGCTCATTCGCAAGATCGACAAGGCCCTCAACCGGATTGAGGAAGGCGAATACGGCTACTGCGAGGAAACCGGCGAGGAGATCGGCATCGAGCGGCTGGAGGCGCGGCCCATCGCGACGCTGTGCCTCGACGCCCAGGAGCGTTGGGAACTGCGGCAGCGCCAGCAGGGCGAGACCCGTTAAGAACGGCTTCAAGTTTGAGCCAGGAAAAGCCCGAACCCCGGAAATGGAGTTCGGGTTTTTTTTGGCCTGGCCTTTAATACTTTCTTAACATATTCGCCGTAATTTGGTATGATGCCGGGGTATTCTAACCTGCCTCTCTTTGGCAGCCCCTTGCTGTGATGCTACTTCAGGAGGAGCGTTACATGAAAAGAACAAAATTGGTACTGGCGCTCGCTGCTGCCGGTCTGGCCTTAGGCTCGACCAATGCCGTGGCGGATGCCGATCAGCCCTGGCATGTGACGGGGCAGATTGGCGGCGTAAAACTCGATTCCGACCGCAACACCCGTGACGACGATGTCTGGTGGTCCGTCGGTTTCGGCCGTTTCTTTGGCAACAACATCAGCCTGGATCTCGAGTACGACGAGTTCTCCGGCACCTATCGCGATTACAACGTCGTTGTTCCCGGCGCCACTTTCGACCAGTGGGGTCTGAGCAATATCGGCGTGATGGGTCGTTACCACTTCGGTGACGGCAACCTGCGGCCATACGTTGCGGCCGGTCTCGGTTACCTCAGCCACCGCAACGTCGGCGACGAAGGCGAAGGCATTTCGAAGAGCCTGGGCGTGGGTCTGCAAGGCAAGATCGCCGAGCATTGGAGTGCCCGCGCGCAAGTGTTGTGGCGCAAAGATCGGGATGCGGGAAGCATCCCCGCTCACAGCGGCTACAACGACCTGATTTACAGCATTGGCATGAGCTTCGATTTCGGCGGCCAGCCGCCCCCGCCGGCGCCCGCCGCTGCTGAGCCTCCGCCGCCGCCTCCGCCGCCGCCGAACCCGGACCTCGATGGTGACGGCGTGCCGAACGCGCGCGACAAGTGCCCGAACACGCGGCCTGGCGCCGTGGTCGACCTCGACGGTTGTGAAGTCGAGGCGGTGATCGAACTCGAAGGCGTCAACTTTGATTTCGACAAGGCGACCATCCGGCCGGAAGGCAAGGCCATTCTGAACGGAGCCGCCGCGCTGCTGCAGCAGCACGAGCGCGTGGTTGTGGAAGTGGCCGGCCATACCGACAGCATCGGTACGGACGCCTACAACCAGGGCCTGTCCGAGCGCCGCGCCAACGCGGTCAAGGACTACCTGACCTCGAAGGGCATCACGGCGACCCGCCTGACCGCTCGTGGTGACGGTGAGTCGCGGCCGGTGGCCAGCAACGACACCGATGCAGGACGTGCAGAAAACCGACGCGTCGAGCTGATCGTGCTCGATCGCTAGGGCGATATCCTCCTGGTAGAGGGAAAAAACCCCGCTTCGGCGGGGTTTTTTTTTGGGGACCCGATTGTCGGGTCTTGGCCCCCTGGGACTTTAGCCCTCCGGAGCCAACCTGTTCATCAGCTTCAGCAGATCAGGGCAGGAGGGTGTGGGCGTGGGCCTTGATGGCGTTCAGCATGGCGTGGAGGCCGTTGGCGCGGGTGGGAGAGAGGTGGTCGGCGAGACCGATCTCGCGGATGAAGTAGGGTTCCGTCTCGACGATCTGGCGCGCCGAGCAGCCG
>DATHRP010000336.1:0-3670 GCA_035465195.1 Afifellaceae bacterium
GCTTCTGGCAAGCATTCTGCCCCTGGCTTTGGTTGGGCCGGCCATGGCCGCCGGCGAGCAAATCAAGATCGGGACGCTCGATTGCGTCATCGAGGGCGGAACGGGCTCCGGCTTCGGCTCCATCAAGGATCTCAGATGCGAGTTCACGCCGCTCGATGGCGGGCCGGCGGAACCCTATTTCGGAGTGGTCGAGCGGATCGGCCTGGATATCGGCACGACGACGTCAAGCGTTGTCAAATGGCTGGTGCTGGCGCCCTCGTCGACGGCATACAGCCACGGCGACCTGGCCGGCGACTATACGGGCGTATCGGCGGAGGTCACCGCAGGCGCGGGCCTGGGCGCAAACGCGCTGATCGGCAAGGGCGAAGCGGGCTTCATCCTGCAGCCCCTCAGCATACAGGGCCAGGGCGGGCTCAATCTCGCCGCCGGCATCGCCGTCTTCCAGCTGCGTTCGCTTTAACCAAATTGCCGCGATAATCGCTGGAAATTGGCGGATCCGGCGGTCCGCGGCCGGGCGTGTTTACCCTTTTCATACAAAAGGCTGAAAGGATCGCCACCGGGACACGATATAATTGAAATCGGTTGACGTGAGTCCAGTCTGTTAACGAGGAGACTGAACATGAAAAGGACAGCAGGACTGCTGGCTTTGTCCGCGGCGGCGCTCGCATCCCTCACGATGTCTGCACCCGCGGCAAAGAAATTCGAATCCGTCGGCTCGCTTGCCTGCGCATTTGCGGCCGGCGGCGCGCCGGACGCCATCCTGTGCGAATTCCAGGCGAACAAGGGCGGCAATGTCGAGCTCTATTTCGCCCTGGTCGACAAGCCTGTGATCAGCGAGACGGCGACCGTCCGCTGGGAGGTGCTCAAGCTCGCCTCCGCCGGTGGCTACAAGAAGGGCGCACTGGCGGGTGAATATGCCGGAACCGGTGTCGACGGCTCGCTCGTCGGAACCGGCAAGGACGGCATCATCCTGCAGGCTGCGCAGGGATCGGACGCCGGCGGCGATATCCGCTTCTTCAAGCTGCGCACCTTCGACAACTAGAAGAGTTCCAAACGGATCATCGGGCGGCCGGCTCCGGGACACCGGGGCCGGCCGTTTCGTTTTGCCGGGCGCCAGTGATCAGCGGAATCGTTCGCCCGCTTCGACGGCGGCCGCCAGCCGGTTTTCCGGCGGCGACAGCGGACAGACGAAGGCCGGCGAATAGGCGCAGGACGGATTGTAGGCGAAGTTGAAGTCGACGATCAGCCGGCCGTCGGCGTCGAGGCCGGGATCGGCTCCCTTGATTGTGTCCATCAGATAGCGGCCGCCGCCATAGCTGGTTGTCCCGTTCGTTCCGTCGCCGAACGGCAGGAAAAGGCCGCCGCCATAGCCCCCAATCCGGTAGAGCGTCAGTTCGCCGCCGAGCGGTTCGGAAAGGCCGAGGGTTCGTGCGCTCGCGTGAATCTGCGTTGTACCGTCGGCGCCGAGCTCGAACGTGATTGGATCTGCTCGATCGAGCGATTCCAACGCAACGGCAAAGCGCAGCGTGTCGTCGTAATCGTGATACGGCAGGCCGGCGAATTTTTCACGTTCGCCCGGCGGCAGCGGTGACATCGGATGGTTCCGGAAGAGCGCGTCACGCGTATCGCGCCAGACCTGCCATCCGTCGCGTGGCGAGGGCGCGCGGCGGACACGCTTGTAAAGCTCCGATATGCGCCGCCGCCAGTCGGCGAGCGCATAGGCCTCGGGGCCGCGATAAGCGCCTTCGCTCTCTGTTTCCAACCTGTGATCCTTCGTGTCGGGCCAGCCCGATACCGGCCTAGTCGATCAGCCCGTGGTCGCGCAACCGTTCCAGGTCGGTCATGCGCTTGCGGCTCTCCTCCAGCCGCCGCGACGTTACGCCGGCGACCAGCGCCTCGACGATAACCATCAGTGCGGCGCTGGAATCCCAGGGCGAGGGCACCGTGATGCGGGCAGGCAGGACGTGTCTGGCGTGGCCGGCGACCGGCGACAGCCACTGGTCGGTTAGAAGCACCACCGTCACGTGCCGTTTGGCGGCGGCCTCGGCCAATTCGGCGAGGTTCTGCTGGTAACGCCTTATGTCGAAGATCACCAGAACGTCGCGCCGTCCCATGTCGATCAGCTGGTCGCGCCAGTTGACCGGCTGGCCGTCCATGTGGGTGACTGCGGGCCGCAGGATGCGCAGATGCGCGGTCAGGTAGCGCGCCAGCGCGTCGGTGAACCTGCCGCCCAGCACGTGCGCAGGACGGCGCGGGTCGGCGAGGAGATCGACCACAGCACCGATTTCCGCCGCCGGCAGGTGGCTGAACGTCTCCGTCACGTTTTCCGCGACAGCACGGGCGAATATTTCGTGGGGCGCGCCGCCGCCGTTCCGGCCGGCCGGAACGTGGGCGGTCTTGGCCAGCGGCGACTGCAGCTGCTCTTCGACCTCTTCCTTCAGCGCGCGCTGGAAATCGGCATAGCCGGAAAAACCGATCCGGTTGATGAACCGCAGGATCGTCGGCGCGCTGACGCCGGCGTTGGCGGCAAATCGCGCAACGGTTTCAAGGCCTTGCACCGGATAGTTGGCAAGCAGCGTCTGTGCCGCCCGTTTTTCCGATGCCGTCAGCTGCGCGACCGAATCGCGGACGCGTTCGGCGATATTCGAGCCGCCGGCCGTCACGGCACGAAGCGCTCCCGCGGGCGGCGTGCGGTCGTGATGGTCACCTTGCTGAACATTTGTCCGGACTGCCGATTCTTTCCTCAACCCATGCACAGATGGTGCGCCATCAGCGATTGACAGGTCTGCAAATCCTGTATCAGATTATCCACTAGACGCCAATTTTGAATGTTTTGTAACAAAACGTTCAGTCATCGGGTGGGGCAGATGGGTCTGGCAGAGCCGACCGGAAATCAGGAATGGCCGGCTGTGACGGAGAATCCCGATGGCAGCGGCCGCTATGTCATCCTGTGCGACCATGCCAGCAACGCCATGCCCCCGTCCTACGGCAAGCTCGGCTTGCGGCCGGTCGACCTGATTACCCACATCGCCTGGGACCCGGGCGCGCTGCCGGTGGCGCGTCACCTTGCCGAGCGGCTCGATGCGCCGCTTCTGTGGCCCGACGCGTCGCGACTCATCGTCGACTGCAACCGCGATCCCGAGGCGGTCGACCTGATCGCCGCCACCGGGGAAGGCAAGGAAATTCCCGGCAATGGCGGCTTGACGACCGAAGAACGGGGCAGGCGGCTTACGACGATCCACGAGCCCTACCACGCCGCCATCGATGCCTGCCTCAACCGGCGCCTGGCGGCGGGTAGGGATTGCGCGCTGGTGGCCATCCACAGTTTCACGCCGGTGTTCAATGGCGTCGAACGACCCTGGGAAGTCGGCGTCATCTTCGACAGGGATCCCGCGCTCGCCAACATTGTCATCGAGGGTCTGCGGGGCGACCGTTCACTGAACGTCGGTATCAACCAGCCCTATTCGCCGGCGGATCGTGTCTTCTACACGCTCGACCGGCACGGCCAGAAGCGCGGCCTGCCAGCCGTGATGATCGAGATCCGCAACGACGAAATCGCCGGAGCAAGCCAGCAGAAGAAATGGGCGGACCGCCTGGCCAAGATCCTGGAGGAGGCCTGACATGATCGCTCGGACCGGAAGGGTGCATGCCTGATCTGGTGAAAGCTTTC
>DATHRP010000337.1:0-9092 GCA_035465195.1 Afifellaceae bacterium
AGGCCTGAAGGATCCGGTCAACTCGCTCGGCGTCATGCTGCAGAACGTCACCAGCGTCGACGTGCTGTCGCAGTACCAGTGGCAGTTCATCCCGGTCATCTTCTACATCGCGCTGGTTATGGCATTCGTCTTCGTCGGCGACGGCCTGCGCGACGCCGCCGACCCCTATTCGGAAAGCAAGAAATGACCGACGGTCCCGCAGCACAGGAGCCGCTGATCTCGGTGGAGGACCTGACGGTGCGCTTCCGCACCGACGAGGGGCTGGTCACCGCCGTCGACGGCGTCAGCTTCGACATCGCGCCAGGCGAGGTGCTCGGTCTGGTCGGCGAGAGCGGCTCGGGCAAGTCGGTGACGGCGAAATCGCTGATGCTGCTCAACGCCGACAACACGGTCTACGACCCTGCGAGCCGGATGACGTTCAATGCCGGCGACCAGCACATCGACATCCTGTCGCTGAAGCGTCCGCGCGACCGGATGATCATCCGAGGCGAGGCCATCTCGATGATCTTCCAGGAGCCGATGGCGAGCTTCGCGCCGGCGATCACCATCGGCGAACAGATGGTCGAGCAGCTGCTGCTGCACTCCGACGTATCGAAGGCGCGGGCGAAGGAGATCTCGGTGGAGATGCTGGCGCGCGTCGGCATCCCCGATCCCGACAAGCGCTTCGGGCAATATGCCTTCGAGTTCTCCGGCGGCATGCGGCAGCGGGCGATGATCGCCATGGCGCTGTCGACCAACCCGAAGCTGCTGATCGCCGACGAGCCGACCACCGCGCTCGACGTGACCATCCAGGCCCAGGTGATCGACCTGATGAAGGACCTGGTCGACGAGTTCCACATGGCGATCCTGTTCATCACCCACGATCTCGGCGTCATCGCCCAGACCGCCGACCGGGTGGCGGTGATGTATCTCGGCAGGATCGTGGAGACCGGCGCGGTGCGCCAGGTGATCCGCGAGCCGGCGCATCCCTATACGCGCGGCCTGTTGAACGCGCTGCCCAACCTGGAGGATCTCGACGCGCCGCTGACGCCGGTGCCGGGCGACATTCCGAGCCCGCTGGAGCGGCCGTCCGGCTGCGTCTTCCACACCCGCTGCCCGCTGACGATCCCCGGCCGCTGCGACGCCGCGGTGCCGGAACGGGTTTCCGTCTCGCCCTCCCACACGGCGGCCTGTTTCGTCACGGCCGACGAACAGGGGGTGGCGGCATGAGCGACGAGAAGCCGATCATCGAGGCGACCGATCTCGCCGTCCACTTCCCGCTCGGCCGGTCGCTGTTCGGCACGCCGCCGGTGATCCGCGCGGTGGAGGGCATCAACCTGGCGATCCCGCGCGGCTCGTTCTTCGGCCTGGTCGGCGAAAGCGGCTCCGGCAAGACCACCTTCGGCCGCGCGCTGCTCCGCGCCGTGCCGATCAGCCGCGGCCACGTCAACTACAATGACGGCGAGGTCGATTACGACCTGGCGGAAATCGACAAGGTGCAGCTCAAGGATTACCGCAAGCGGGCGCAGCTCATCTTCCAGGACCCGTATGCGGCGCTCAGCCCGCGCATGACCGTGCGCGACATCATCGCCGAGCCGCTGGAGGTGATGAAGCTGACCTCCTCGCGCGAGGAGACCGACCAGCGGGTGCGCGAGATCGCCGCCAAGTGCCGGTTGAACCTGGAACATCTGAGGCGCTTCCCGCACGCCTTTTCCGGCGGCCAGCGCCAGCGCATCTCGATCGCCCGCGCGCTCGTTTCCAACCCGCGCTTCATCGTCGCCGACGAAAGCGTCGCCGCCCTCGACGTGTCGATCCAGGCGGACGTCCTGAACCTTCTAAAGTCGCTGCAGGACGAGTTCGGCCTCACCTTCCTGTTCATCAGCCACGATCTCAGCGTCGTGGCGCACACCTGCGACTATGTCGCGGTGATGTATCTCGGCCGGCTGGTGGAGACCGGGCCGACGCGCAGGCTGTTCGCCGCGCCGCGGCACCCCTATACCAAGGCGCTGCTCTCGGCGATCCCCTCGCTCGACCCCGACCATCGCGGCCAGGCCCAGAAGCTGGAGGGCGAGATCCCGAGCCCCGCAGCGCCGCCGCCCGGCTGCAAGTTCCAGACCCGCTGCCCGTTCGCCATCGACAAATGCCGCGTCGAGGAACCGACCCTCGACCATATCGGCGGCGCGCACAACGTCGCCTGCCACCGCTGGGAGGAGCTCAGCGAAAAGGCGCCGGCGGAGGCCTGAGCAGGCGGCGGACAGCCCCTCAGTCGTCATCCCCGGACTTGTTCCGGGGATCCAGTGCCACGGTCTCGACGTTGCCGGGATAGCCGGGACAAGCCCGGCTATGGCGGATGGGGGAATCGGTCGGTCACGTGGGCAAACCGGCGCATGGCCGGAACGCAGTGCGGAACGGGACGTCCTTTCCGGATGACCGTATGACCGAACTCGGCTAAACCTGTCCCGCGAACATCAAGAGAAGGACGATGGCTTGAGCGAGGAGACCCTGGACGGCGAACCCGCAAGCCCCGGATCCAGACCGGCGCATCTCCGCCATAACAGGGATTTCCTGCTCTTTCTCCTGAGCCGCGGCAACACCGTCACCGCCAACCACATCCTCGCCGTGGCGCTCGGCTGGCACGTGTACCAGCGCACCGGCGACGTCCTGAACCTCGGGCTGATCGGCCTGTTCATGTTCCTGCCGGTGTTCTCGCTGTTCCTGGTCGCGGGGCTCGCCGCCGACCGGCTCGACCGGCGTTTCATCGTCGGCGCCTGCAATGTCGCCGACGCGCTGGCGGTCCTGGCGATCGGCCTTTACCTCATGAGCGGCGCGGAGGCGATCTGGCCGGTCTTCTGCCTGCTTCTGGTCACCGGCAGCGCCCAGGCCTTCCTGCACCCGGCGCTGCAGGCGACGCTGCCCAACATCGTGCCGCGCGAGATCTTCTCCCACGCCATCGCCACCACCTCGTCGGTCAACAAGCTCGCCCAGCTCGGCGGGCCGGCGCTCGGCGGGCTGATGATCGCGGTGATCGACGAGGGCGTCTATTTCGTCATCGCCGGCCTTTTCATGATCGCCGCGGTCGCGGTGCTCACCGTGCGCGCCGATCTCCGCGTCACCGGCAAGGAGCCGTTCGGCCTCGATATCCTGCTCGGCGGCTTCCGGCACATATGGCGCACCAAGATCGTGCTGGCGGCCATCTCGATCGATCTCGTCGCGGTGCTGTTCGGCGGTATCATGGGCCTGCTGCCGGTCTTCGCCATCGATATCCTGAATGTCGGCCCGGAAACGCTCGGCGTGATGCGCGCCACACCCGCAGTCGGCGCGCTCATGGTCGCCGTGGTGCTGGCGCGCCGCGGCCTGCCCTGGGGCGTCGGCCGCACCTTCTTCACCTCGCTCACCATCTTCGGCTTCGCGATCCTGCTGTTCAGCCTGTCGACCAGCTTCTGGCTGTCGCTGGCGGCCCTCGCAATCTACGGCGCGGCCGACATGGTGAGCGTCTACGTGCGGCAGACCCTGGTGCAGACCGAGACGCCGAACGAATTGCGCGGCCGCGTCAGCGCCGTCAATTCCGTTTCCATCACCGCCTCCAACCAGCTCGGCGATTTCCGGGCCGGCGCCATGGCGGCGGTGACCGGCGCGCCGGCGGCTGTCGCGATAGGCGCCGGGGTCACGCTGGCGGCGACGGCGCTGTGGTTCCGCTGGTTCCCGGAAATGCGGGCGGTGACGAGGATCTGAGACGCCGCGCGGAGCGTCAGTCCGGCATCATGGTGCGGCCCTGCTGCGGGGCGGCGATGATATCCGCGCGCGGCTCGATCTCACCCAGCCGCGGCGAGCGGAGATAGACGATGTAGGCGAGACAGGCGGCGGCGCCCATGGCCGGGATCAGGCAGGCCATCGCCAGCACCGCGTTGGGAAACAGCGCGCCCAGCGAGCCGACCAGCAACCCGGCGCCCATCTGCAGGAACCCCATCATCGCGGCGGCCGCGCCGGCGTCGCGCCGGAACGGCGCGAGTGCCGCCGTCGACATGGCCGGCATGACGAAGGCGATGCCGACCGCATAGACGCCGACCGGCACCATGACGCGCAGTAGCGTCGGCTGCCAGAACAGGAGCCCCGCCGTGCCGAGGCTGCCGAGCACAACGAAAGCGATGCCGACCGGCACCAGACGGTAGGCGCTGGCGCGCGCCATCAACGCGCGGACCACCAGCGAGCCGGCGAAGAAGCTGCCCGACTGCAGCAGCATGGCAAGGCCGAACTCCGCCGGCGTCAGCCCGACGCGACCGATCAGGATGAAGGGCAGGAACGTCGCCTGGGCGTAGATCGCGCCGAGCGCGCCCGCAACCACCAGGGTGGCCGTCATGAAATGGCGGTGCCGGAGCAGCATGGCGTAGCTGCCGGCAAGCTGGCGCGGCTTGAGCCGCGTGAGATCGGCCTCCACCGTTTCGCGCATCGCGAACAGCGCCGCCAGGATCACCGTCAGGCCGAATGCGAGCATGGCGATGAAGATCGACCGCCAGCCGAAGGCGACCAGCATGACGCCGCCGATCGTCGGCGCCAGCGCCGGGCCGACCGACAGGATGATGCCGATCAGGTTCATGATCCGCGACGAGCGGTCGCCGGTGAAGAGGTCGCGCACGATGGCGCGGGCGATCGCCACGCCGGCGGAGGCGCCGATGCCCTGCATGAAGCGCGCCGCCATCAGCACGCCGACGGTCGGTGCGAACAGGGCGACTATGCTGGCGGCGCAGTAGATCAGCATGAAGGCGACCGTGACCGGACGGCGGCCGACCGCGTCGGAGATCGGGCCGGCGACGAGTTGGGCGGCGGCGAAGCCGCCGAAATAGAGCGTCAGGGTCAGCTTGATAACCGACTCGCTGGTGCCGAAGGCATCGACCAGCGTGGCCATGGCCGGCGTATAGAGCGCCATGGAAACCGGGCCGATCGCTACCAGCAGCGCGCCGAGCAGGCTCACCCGGCGCTCGCTCATCAGCGGCGCCTCGGGCTCCGTGTCGGGCGCCCTCACTCCACGGTCTCCGCGGCCGGTTCGGTGCTCTCCGCCCGCGCCTCGCCGAGGTTCGCGCGGACCGCCACGGCGACGGCGCGGAAACGCTGCCAGTCGGCATCCGCGATGCCGCGCCGGGCGACGGCCTCGGCGCGGCGGCCAACCACGACGATCGTCGCCAGCACAGTGTCGGCCCGGGGCGTCAGTTCGACGATCTTCGCCCGCCGGTCGTGCGGATCATCGGAGCGCGCCACGAGGCCGGCACTCTCCAGGCGGTCGAGAAGACCGCACAGGCTCATCGGCGAGATGCGCAGGCTTTCGGCGAGCCGCACCTGCCGCACGGCGCCCGACCGCGCGAGATGCGCCAACGCCCGGGCCTCGGCCGGCGTCACCGGCGTGGCCTCGACCTCGACCTGGCGTTCGAACTCGGCGCGATAGAGGCGCGCAAGGTCGTTCAGGAGAAACCCGACACTGTCGGGATCGATGCGGGTGGTCATGATTGGGAGCGTTCTTGATAATGGAATAATATAGTAAGGATGCCTTACTATATAGTCATTCCGGATACCCTGACCAACCCCGACTTCGTGAGTTCCGGATGCCTCCGATCACTTTTTGAATCGGCTGCCTGCCGCCGGCCACGGCGCGGACACCGCTGCGCCGCCAATTGGAGGATCGTCCTCGGAAAGCGGCGCACGACCTCTCCGGTTCATGCCCTTGCACCCGCGGGATCCTGCGCACTTGCCCCGGTAGCCATAGGGTTTTTCATAAACACGTCAGGCGGAAGTGCTATTTCGGTATTCTCCGGACTTCGCCGGTCAGAAGCCGATCGAACGAACCATAGCCGCGCCGCAGCGGAAACCGCCATTCCGTTTCACCGAGGACGGTCTTCAGGTGCCATTCGTGGAGGCGGCGGAAAACGGTTCTCAACATCGACCGCGCTTCACCATACTCTGCTGGCCAGAAGACGGCTCACTTCCGTCTCGACTCGAGCCTCGGAAAGGCCGGTCACGCCGAAACGCTCATAGAGCGATGACACGAGCGGAAAGAGATGCTCGGCCAGCCGCCGCGCCATGTCGTCGGCCGGCACTTCGGTCTCCAGCATGGCCTCGTCGCCGCGCGCGGCGCCGCCCTGTATGACCAGGTCGCTGAGCGGATTGGCCCATGCCCGCAGCACACGGCCGGTCAGGCCGCTGTAGAGCGCACGGAAGCGGACAGTGAGGGGTTCTTCGCCCCTCTGCATGAGTTCCGCCAACCGTTCGGCATGGAGCAGCACTTCGCCCATCCGCCAGATCGGCAGCGTCGCATCGAACAATGTGCCTGGGGAAAAGGTCTCCTCACCATCCTCCTGATAGCCGCGGATCAGGAACAGCCTTCCGGAAGGCGCGGCACGCCAGAAATCGCAATTCGCGGGGCCGGACTGGCCTGGGACGAAGGTTCTGCTTGCCGGATTCATCCAGCATTCGATTGTCCCCTCGACCTCCCGCGGCGCAAGGCCGTCGCTACTGGGAAAATGGAAAGGCGGCCAACCCGTGTGGCGAGGGACCGCGTCGCGCAGCATGGTTTCGAAGCGGGTCAGTGAAACGTCCTTGAGGTCGCCTTCCAGGCAATAGTCGAACCTGTACCATCCATGCGGAAACCGACCGTCGGAATCCGCGGCAAGATCCTTGGTGAGATCCTGCCAGCGCTCGAACGCGGCGCGGACGAATTTATCCTGCGCTCCGCTTTCGGCCTGCTCGTGAAGCAAGCCGACGACGCGCAATATGTCGAAAGCCTTGGCGAGCGTCAGCGTCGTCTCGCCGCGGTCGAAGCCGGCGATGGTCGGTACGCTCACGCCGGCGAGCGCGGCATGTTCGCGCTGCGTCAGGCCCTCGGCCTTGCGCCGGCGCAAGGCCTCGTTGACCAAACGCGGCCAGTCGAGCGGGTCTATGCCCCGAGGATTCTCAGACATGCGTTTCTCACGATCTCTTCGTAGCGTGTGACAAAACCATCGGCACCTTCACCGTCAGGCGGACGAATGATCGACGCCGCCTTGCCGACCTGCCGGTTCAGTCCGGCGAAGACCTCATCGACGGCCTTCTCCGGCAGGCCGATTTCCTTGCCAAAGGTGCGGAACAGAGTGCCGTCGACAGCATCGAGGTTTACTTTCCGCCCGCCTATGGACAAGGCAAGCGCCTGGTCGAAGCCGTCATAGACGGCCGTATTGACGATATCGTAGGCCGGCGAGAGTCGAAGCCCCACCGGCGTCTCCAATAGTGAAAAATTCTTCAGGTGCGCATCGCAGTTGCCGAGGAGCGCAAAAACGATCAGACGACGGTAGAAGCGCGCGAGGTCGATCGCCGGACGGACGGAGTATTCCCTGATGATGTCGGCGATATCCTCGTAAGCCGCGTCGTACTTGCCGGAATAATCCTGCCCTCTCGGCTTGCAGAGGAGTTGCGCGCAGTCCTCGAGCCTTAACTTTTCGCCGTTCCCGCCACGGTCGAAGCGGGTGACGACCAGCGCCTGTTCGCCGAGAGCGGGTATGAAGGACAGCCTGAATTCGTTGACCTCTTTCGCCCCCAGCACTCCGGCAGCCCAGCGCAGGCTGAGCGCCTCGTTGCGGACAAGGGTATCGATCCGCTCGGAATTGAATTTTGCGATATAGGGTGCTGGTCCGTCTGCGCCGGCCGGCCGGAACGCGCCTTTCCCATCCTTCGTGACCAGCAGCTTCTTCTGTATACCGGAGACGGTGCGGCCGGGGCTGGCAGTCGCTTCCGCAATCTGCGGCAAATCCAGATCTTCAGGCGGCCTGAGACTGACGGCGCCAATACAATCCGCGCCATAGCGCAGCAGCAAACCGAAATCATCTTCTTCCTCGACATGCGCCACACGCGCCTGCTGCTCGCGCAGCCAGCCTTCCGGGCCAAGATGCTGAAAAAACGGATGCAGTCCGACAGGCCATTCATGCTCCCTCCGTTCCACCGGAAGACAGCAGGCGATAGCCTCCGCCCAGTCGGTCGCGTAGCTGAAACGCGTGCCGCCGGAGGCCGTCTCTGTCAGAACGCCCGCCGGCCGGTCTTTGAACAATATGTCAGCGCTACGCAGATTCATGAAAAATCATACCTTCCCCAATGGGTCAAAGAGAACCTAAAACAGCTCGATACCGACTTATGGTTTTCTATATGGTGAATTTTTTATAGGAAGCAAATTATGTTTTGTTTTTTAATCAACTCTTTACAAAATAAAACCTTAGGTTCCTAACTGTCCAGAAATAGGCCAAAATCCACCGCAAAGAAAGTTATAATTCCCATACAGACAAGTACAGAGCCTAAGCTGAAACCAAAACTCGCAAGCGCGCACCTCACGCCCTCACCTTTCTACGCTCGAACCGCGCCTTCATCCGCGCGTCGCCCTCTTCGGTGCCGTCGTGCCAGGTGCCGAACCACTGGTCGAGCGGCACCAGACCGTCGCCATAGTTCACCTCGAAATATTTGTGGTGCAGGTAGTGCGTGTAGGCATGGCTGTCCCAGGCCGTCTCCTCGCCCGTCTCGATCCTGTCGAAGCCGATATGGCCGACCACCGCGCCGAAGCCGGCATAGTGGAGCTGGTAGATCGCAAGCAGCGGGTTCGACGGCAGGATCAGGTGGATCAACGAGCCGGAGAAGTAGAGCATGTGCTCGACCGGGTGCATGGAGAGCGAAGACCAGGGCGAGGGGTTCACCGAACTGTGGTGGACCGAATGGACGTATTTGTAGAGCGGCGGCCAGTGGATCAGCCGGTGGATCAGGAAGAAGTGCGCCTCGTGGATCACCGGCACCAGGAGCGCGAACAGGCCGAGATAGAGCGGGTGATCGGCGTTGGCGAGCCACGGCACCATGCCGTTGGCGAACGCCCAGAGGATACCGGCCTCGTAGGCCGTCCAGATCGGCACGGCGGTCAGGAAGGTGCGCAGCATGCCCTCGCCGTTCTGGCTGTTGAACAGGAACGCGCGGTTCTTGCTGTCGGCCGGGAATTTCGCATTGTATTTGAAGCGGTTGCCCTGGGCGCGCAGGATGTAGAGCCGGAGTTCGAAGGCGCCGTAGAAGAGGAAGACGGCCAGCGAATTCACGGCGAACAGCCACAGCACCCAGCCCCA